>JBEKJX010000344.1:0-2992 GCA_050011015.1 Smithella sp. | reverse complement strand
GCCCCTTTTCAGGTATTGTGATGAATTCAGCTTCAGATGGAATAACAGGAAGGTCGCTGACGGTGAAAGGACAGAGAACGCAATTAAAGGTTTTGTAGGGAAACGGTTAGTATATAAAGGGACAAGAGGATAGTTGAAAATTTATAACTATTTATATGAGAGGATATTATTATGGAATTAATACCTCATAATTGGAATGTTATAGTTGTTGGATTATGGAATAAAGCAATATTGGTCCCCAATTTTGTATCTGAAAATATTTTCGGTAATCTAACAGGGGCGACATTTAATGTGCAAATTCCTGTTAATCTTATTGGTCCCCCTCGTATAAAAAATGGAGACTTCGTATTTATTCCAGATAATCAGCAAATTATTATCGAGATTGAAAATTGTACTATCGAAAATTTATTAAAAGCTATGGATTATGCCAAAAAATCCATCGAAGTGTTACCTCTAACTCCATTTTTTGCATCTGGGTTTAATATAAACTATGAAATTAGGGATATTAATACCACGGTTCTTTCAAATATTATGAACTCAAAGATAGATAACATATTATCACATCAAGATTATAATATAATTGATAAAAAAATTGTCAGGACTTTGAGTTTTAACGGAGGTCAAATAAATATAATTATGGATTTCATTAATGCTGTTAAATTTGAAATACAAGTAAATTTTCATAGGGATTCGATTTTAAAAGACGAATTAATCTCATGGATTTCTATTCAAGCTGTAGTTCTTAATTCAGAATTATCTAAAATTTTAAGATTATTTGAGGAGGGACAATATGCATAAAACAGACGGGGCCAATATTATTACAATCAAACCCGATTATCAGAATGCATCTAAAATTACGATTGATAATATTTCAAAACAAACAAATAGTATTATAAAAGAACAAAGAATGCTGGTTACTTCTAAATTAGAAGGTGATTTAGATTTCATAATAGCAACGAAAAAAGAGAATAATTAGAAAAATATATATGCCATTAATAATATATGAGCCTGTCAAAGACGACGATTGTCTTCAGCAAGGTGATTTAATTAAAAAAAATGAAGAAATTAAAAAATTAGCAGTTGACGAAATTGGTATTTGTAATGATGATAATATTGTCGCATATATTATTACATCGCAATCTTGCGACCTCTTTACAAGAAATGGAAAAATAAAAACTGATTTTATAAATCTATCAATAATAAAAGACTTTGAAGTTATTTTAGAACAAATTTTAAATAAAGAAAATAATAAGATAATCGATAACGTTTTTTTAGAAAAAGATAGAGATAGATCAAAAGAATTAATATCTCGAATTATTAATCAAAACGAAAAAGATCATGGATTATTTTATTTACATGCCAACATGGATAAAACTAAAATAGCCCAATCTGCAATTGTGTTATTAAGAAATAATTTTTCTGTAAATTCTGAATATTACGATTTAATTAAAAAACATAGGATTGGAAGAATTATGCCTGAATTTAGAAATAAATTGGGTTGGATGATAGGTTATTTATATTCAAGAATTGGGACTGATGACTGGGAAGACGATTCAAATTTAAAAAAAGAAATGCTTGATTTGATAAAAGGATTATTAAAAAATAAAAAATATAAATGGATTAATGATAAGGAATACAAAAATGCTAAAGATAATGGTTTAAATCTGGCTGATGTCACATATGATAATGTTGAAAAAATGATAGAGAACTGCCAACCAGAATTGCTTGAGAATATTATTATTGAAAACATACGAAGTAATTTGCAGAATATAATTGATGGAAGAAAAAAATATTTCAAACAAATTATTGATCCTGAAGATAAAAATATAACGATTACTGATAAGATAAATTCCAGATTAGATAGTTTGGTTGTTGAATTGTGTAAAAATTTAAGAGGCGATAGTGTTTTCAGAACAACCATTAAAAATCTTAATAAATAATTAGTGGGTAAAGGGATGATTCTGAAAAACTTATTAAGGAAGTATTATGTGAATAAATCAAAAATTAAAAAGAAAAAGACTTACGACAAACCGATCTCCCTCAGGCCGTTAAAGGTTGATGAGGCATTGGGTTTATTTTTGAAGGTCGATCCGAAGAAGCTAAAAGAGGACGAAAGAGATAACCAGAACTAAATTAAAAGGTGGTTTTATTTATGATGATTCAAGAAAAAGAAAAATTGGGATTATTATTTGTAAAGGAATATTACGACATAAGTCGCAAAGATACTCTAAGTTGGTTTAAATATGGAGTTCATGGAAGTGCTGTTGCTCAAAAATTAAATATATCTGAAAGCGATTATCCTGAAATAGTGGATTATGTTTTTGAGAAAAATTGGATTGAAGATGTCCCGAATGAAAGATTGGGTCAATTCAGAATTACCAATGATGGAATTAAAGAAATTGAAAGAAAATAGGATCGTTTGTCAAGTTCATAATTCCGTAATAATTTAATAAAACATTTAATTGAAAATGAAAAGAAAATTTGATTCGATTAAAATCAGTACTTTGTTTAGTACGATAGCAACTTTTATTTTAGTTCTTCTGGCATATTATCAGCTAATAGAAGGTAATGAAATCGCAAAAGGTGATTTTGCTCATAGATTTAAAACTGATTTCTTCACAGAACAAACAAGAGACTTAATAACCCTTTTTGATAATGATTTACTGGATTTTAAAATCTTATCTAATACAAATCAAGGGATTGAATTTGGTTATTTTATTATTGACAATTCTAAATTAAAATTCTTGTCTAATGCTTCATTGAATGTTTTAGGGCATATGAAAAATATTTATACTGCTTATGAAATTGATGATTTCTTACTTTCCCATTTTGAGGATTTAGGATTATATAAGAAAAAAAAACTGTTAGACATAGATTATATTTATCATGGTTTTGATTGGTATGTAGAATGTATTTATGATAATAAAGAAATAAAAAAGTATCTAAAATGGGCCACAAATGATGAAAGTTCGGCTGATTCGTACGATAATTT
>JBEKJX010000343.1:0-3028 GCA_050011015.1 Smithella sp. | reverse complement strand
GGGAATAGGGGATGGCATGCAAAAATTATTCTATTTGCCCGAGCCGCATACCGATTTTATTCTCTCGATCATTGCCGAGGAAAGTGGCTTTATCGGAGTGACGATTATAATAGTCATGTTCGCTATTTTTGCTTTTCGCGGTTTTATGATTGCTCTGAAAGCTCCCGATCTTTTCGGGACACTGTTGGCTGCGGGAGTGACTATGGTAATTTCTTTAGAAGCGTTTATCAATATTGCCGGTGTAATGGGAATTATCCCGTTGAAAGGTCTGGTGTTGCCTTTTCTGAGTTATGGCGGAACAGCATTTATCATGAGTATGACGGCCGTGGGTGTTTTACTGAATATTTCTACCCAAACGTCATGAACGAAATGCCGTGATATGTTTGTTAAAAGAAGAGTTAAAAGGGTTTTATTTTGTGGAGAAAAAAATGCGTATTGTAATTGCGGGAGGTGGAACAGGCGGACATTTATTTCCCGGGATTGCCATCGCTGAAGAATTTTTAAAAAGAGATGATAAAACAAAAACTGTTTTTATTGGAACAAAGAAGGGCATTGAAAGCAAATTGCTCAGTAAATTTGGTTATGAGCTCAGAGAAATTGATATTGAAGGAGTTAAAGGACGGGGGGTTAAGGCATTGGTAAAGGGCGCTTATCAGATTCCAAAAAGCATTTGGCAATCAAGGCGTATTTTGAAACAGTTTAGTCCTCAGATTGTTTTTGGCGTGGGGGGCTATGCTTCCGGGCCGGCAGTGCTCGCGGCTCATTTTATGAATATACCCACAGCGATTGCGGAACAAAACGCTATTCCAGGCGTTACCAATAGAATACTGGGTAATTTTGCGGATAAAATATTCGTAACATATGCCCAGACCCGGGAATGTTTCCCGCCAGCAAAAGTGATTTTAAGCGGCAACCCTGTAAGGGTGTCGTTTGTCGAGGGACGCGGTAAAATAAAAGAGAAGAGGGATTATTGGCAATTGCTTGTTTTTGGCGGATCGCAGGGAGCGGAAGCAATCAATAAAAGCATCATCGATATGTTGCCGCAATTGCAGAGCATGAAAAATAACATTCATGTTTTACATCAAACCGGTTCACAGCAAGCCGAAAAGGTAAGAAAAGCTTATGAACAATTCGGTATTCCAGCGACAGTCACGGACTTCATTGTTGATATGGCGACAGCTTACGCTGATGCGGATTTAATCATTTGCCGCGCCGGCGCCACATCGCTTGCGGAGATAACCGCCGCGGGCAAGGCGGCGATTTTGATTCCATACCCGTGGGCTGCAAACGACCATCAATTAAAAAATGCGCTTGCTCTATCGACGGAAGGAGCTGCTGTAGTAATTTCCGAAAAAGAACTCAGCGGCGTTAATTTATTTCGCGCAATTGAGAATCTGTTACGAGATGAAAAAAAACTGCATCAGATGGAAGAAAATTCATTAAGGATGAGCAGGATTGATGCGGCGTCAACAATCGTTGACAATTGTATTAAATTAATGGCCAAGAATAATAAGGCATATCATTCATAAAAACAGAAAGAGCTTGGAAGAATAATGATATCAGATAAAAGAAACAGTTTAATGCAACGCAAGGTAAAATGCATCCATTTCGTCGGGATCGGGGGCATTGGTATGAGCGGGATTGCCGAAGTTCTGGTTAATCTCGGTTATAATGTTGGCGGTTCTGACGTTCAGCCGTCGGAAACAACAGCGCGATTGCAGAAAATTGGCGCGAAAGTAATTATAGGACACGCGGCGGAAAACGTTGGTAATGCCGATGTCGTTGTTACTTCCACGGCAGTGAAGACAAATAATCCGGAAGTGATGGAAGCGCATCGGAAAAATATTCCGGTAATTCCGCGGGCGGAAATGCTGGCGGAACTTCTCAAGATGAAATTTTCTGTTGCCGTTTCCGGCAGTCACGGGAAAACGACCACCACTTCAATGATTTCTACGATTCTCGCCGAGGGCGGCTTAGATCCTACAATGGTCATAGGGGGAAAACTGGCGAGCATCGGCAGTAATGCCCGTTTAGGCGATGGCGAAATTATCGCCCACCATAGCCGTCATTACAAACATCGACCGCGAACACCTGGATTATTATCCCGGTATTGCCGAAATCAAGGAAGCGTTTCTTAAATTTGCCAATATCGTTCCTTTTTACGGCTGCACGGTTATTTGCACGGATAATATTCATGTGCGGGAAATCATCCCTTTGATTAAACGAAAAATGATAACTTATGGAATGGAGTCCCCCGCTGATTACTGCGCTGTGGATATCAAATTTCTAAAAACAAAAACCAGTTACAATCTGGTTTATAAAAAGAAGAAATTAGGTACGGTTGAATTAATTGTGCCAGGACTTTTCAATGTTTATAATTCTTTAGCGGCAATAGCCGTAGCCCGTGAGTTGAATCTGGATTTCGCGACCATCAGGGAAGGTTTAAAAAGCTTTTCCGGAGTACAGCGCCGTTTGGAAATCAAGGGAAGAGTAGGTGATATCACCGTCGTCGATGATTACGGTCATCATCCGACGGAAATAAAAGAAACACTGAACGCTATGCGGCAAATATGGAAAGACAGGTTGATCGTGGTTTTTCAGCCGCACAGGTTCACACGGACAAAAGCGCTCTTCGATGAATTCACGAAAGCCTTCGAAAAAGCCGATATCCTGATTTTAAACGACATATATCCGGCCAGTGAGGAGCCTATTGCCGGAATTAATTCCGCTGCGCTTTGCGAGGCTATTAAAAAAACGGGGCAAGTCCATGTAGAGTATATTCCCAATGCGGAAGACATCATAGAATATCTGCTAAAGACGGTAAAAGCGAAAGATACTGTTGCTACGATAGGGGCGGGAAGTATTTACAAAATCGGCGAAGCTTTTATAAAACAACTGGTGGCAAGGGAAACAAAAAAGTGATGACCCGTAAAAATGAAATTAAAGAAGTTCTGCGCAGTATAATCAAGGGAAAGATATTGTGTGATGAACCGATGTCGCTTCATACATCACTTGCCGTTGGAGGCAA
>JBEKJX010000342.1:0-3033 GCA_050011015.1 Smithella sp. | reverse complement strand
GGGAGCTAAAACAATTGTCCTGTAGTCGCCGTGGCCTCCGCCGCGCGTAGCCTGAAAATAATCTCCCTGGGAAGGTCTGATATTGCCTAATCCAGGACCGCCGCGCATGATGTTAACGATAATGCCGGGAAGTTCACAGGCGGCCATGGAAGAAATGCCTTCCTGCTTTAAAGAGATTCCCGGACTGGATGATGAAGTCATTACTCTAAAACCGGCGGCGCTCGATCCGGCAATCATATTAATGGCGGCAATTTCACTTTCCGACTGAATAAATACTCCGCCTTCTTCATCGCGTATGTGTTCTGCCATATATTCAGTCAGTTCATTCTGCGGAGTGATCGGATAACCGGCATAAAAACGGCAACCGGCCCGAATTGCCGCTTCACCGATTATATTATTTCCTGACATCAATACTTTATTCACGTTATTATCTCATCCCCTATAATTTCAATAACTTATAGACATTTAATGATTACAGTACAACCATTTTTCCAATTTTTGAACTATTTTAATATGTTCGGCAATTAAAATATGACCGGGCTTCTATCCTTTATTCCCGCTAATTTCAAGATATTTTTTAAAATGAAGCCGGGAAACAACCGGTATTGTATATATTTGGCGGTTATTACTTCATTGACATACAAAAGGAACTTCCCTATATATTGCCCGTCGTAATGTAATATCTTATCTAAAAAGGAGCGTGAAAAACAATCACCCTCATCGCATTGCCAATAAGGAGAGCGGATAATGCCATTCATCGGTGAGATCTGCGGGTTGCTGACAGCGCTGGTTTGGTCGGGAAGCTCACTCGCATTTTCGGCGGCAACGTTAAGGGTTGGTCCGTTCAGGCTGAATGTCTTACGTCTGACTTTAGCGGCCGTGTTTATCTTCGCTGTAGTTGTTGTTTCCGGCGCTGATGTGCATCTCTCTTCATCCCAAATGAGGAATCTCGTCATCAGCGGGATCATCGGACTCGTTGTAGGCGATACTTTCCTCTTCAAATCATACGAACTTATCGGGGCCCGCATGGGAATGCTTATCATGTCAGCCGCCCCGGCAATCAGTGCGCTTCTTGCCTTTCTGTTCCTTGGAGAAATCCTCAGTTGGATCGCAGTCTTTGGCATGGGCGTGACGCTGCTCGGAATTGCTCTGGTTGTGCTGGAACGGCCTGAAACGATCAAGACTACGCGTCGTGCGCATTTTCAGGGAATCCTCTTCGGTTTTTTAGCGGCCGCCGGACAGGGAACGGCTCTGGTGATGGTCAAGATGGCGTTCAATGAAGGACCTGTCAATGGTTTTGTGGCAACATTTATCCGCATCATATCGTCTGTCATTGTGATTTGGCCTCTCGCCTGGATTAGCGGCAAGTCTGACAACTTTTTTACGATCTACAAGAATGATCGCACGGCGCTGCTGCTGACACTGCTGGGCGCGTTTCTTGGTCCGTTTCTCGGAGTAACCTTAAGTATTTTCTCGGTTGCCCACACGAAAGTCGGTGTTGCCGCAACATTAATGGCCACAGTACCGATTTTCATGCTTCCACTCGTGAAGTATGTTCAAAAATACCGGGTCACCTGGCGGGCGATTATTGGCGCCATTATAGCCGTGGCCGGGGTCGCCATGCTTTTCCTGCGGTAATAAGATCGCCGCAATATTTAATTGACATACAAAGTCCTCAATCCTATAGTTTCCTTAAGAACAGGCAAAGTCTTATCAAAATAATTTTTCACGGCAAAGGCGAAAGGGAAGATGCGAGTTCTTTTAATCTCCGCTAATACGGAAAAAATCAATATCCTGCCGATGCCATTGGGATTAAATTACGTGGCCGCGGCGGCGCAAAACAAGGGTCATAATGTCGAGGTGCTTGATTTAATGGCCCACGCGGATTCACGACTGCCGATCCGGGAAACGATAGAATATTTTCACCCTGATATTATCGGCATCTCTGTAAGGAATATTGACGACCAGAACATGCGCGGCGTGAGATTCCTGCTTGACGAAGTCAAGGGTATCGTTCTTTATTGCCGGAGTCTTTCGGCTGCCAAAATTGTTTTGGGAGGCGCGGGCTACAGCATTTTCCCGGAGGCTGTCCTTGCCTACCTGGATGCGGACATGGGCATTCAGGGGGAAGGTGAACAGGTTTTTCCCGAATTGCTGGACCGGCTGGAGAGGCACACCGGTCTTGCGGGATTGCCCGGCCTGTATCTTAAGGATCTTGGATTGCAGGGCAAACGCGCCTTTATTCATGATCTGAGTGATCTGCCCGTTTACGGCGTCCACAGATTTTTGTCCGCCTACGACAGAAATCTATGGATGCCCTTTCAGACAAGACGGGGCTGTCCCATGAATTGCAGTTATTGCTCGACCGCAGCAATCGAAGGGCGAACAATCAGAAAACGATCTCCGGAGGCGGCTGTCGAGGAAATGAAAACCTTCGTGAATGCCGGATTCCGCCGGTTCTATTTCGTCGATAATACCTTTAACTTGCCTCAAACATATGCCAAAGAAATTTGCCGGATGATAATCAATCAGGGTTTGAATATTGCCTGGCGTTGCATCCTTTACCCCGGACGGGTTGATGAAGACATGATTCAACTCATGGCGGACGGGGGCTGCAGCGAAGTCAGCCTGGGATTTGAAAGCGGCTGCGGAAGGATTTTGAAGAACATGAACAAGCGGTTCAATCCGGAAGAAGTCAGAAAAACGTCCCTGATGCTGGCAAAACACGGCATCCGGCAGATGGGTTTTCTGATGCTGGGCGGACCCGGCGAAACCAGGGAGTCGGTACTGGAGAGCCTCGCCTTTGCGGATTCGATTCCTCTGGATAACGTAAAAGTATCACAGGGAATTCGCATTTATCCTTATACCACCCTGGCGAAAATTGCAGTGGATGAGGGTCGAATCATGCCCGATGATAATCTCTTGATCCCGGCTTTCTACAGGGTCAGGGAGATTGAGGATTGGCTCAACGATACCGTAAAGAGCTGGATGGCCAAACGGCCCCATTGGACGGCGTAAGCCAAACTCAATCCA
>JBEKJX010000341.1:0-3071 GCA_050011015.1 Smithella sp. | reverse complement strand
AAGAATATTTTAGTTCGTAGATTAGGATGTGAGAAATTATAGGATGCTTTAAGCAATCCTCTAAGACCTATTTTTTCAACTTCACTACGATGAGGAAAAACTTCATCAAGCCGATCAAGCATTACCCAAATTTTTATTTTGTTTTTACCTAATATATCAGCTAATTGATCTCTAAAACTTGCTAAGTAAATTGGACGCCTCGATATATCTTCAACATTTTTAGAATCGATTTCTATTACTGGAGAAACAGATTTTATTTGTGCAGTTGCAGTATCCAGATTTGTTTCTAGACCAAATTTGATTTTATTATTTTGGAAAAATTTTTGGATAGCGCCTATAGATTCTTTTAAAGAATATCCATTTTTTGTAAATTTCAATCCAAGATTTTCTAAAATATCATCTATCTTTTGTAAATCTTTTGTAAGAATTATTTTTAATTGAGGCGTTGTGTAAATTAAATTATATACAAGAGCTATAAAATAAACACTCCAAAAATTTTCAAATTCTATTTCTGAAAATTTCTCAAATTCCGCTTGATAGAGACGAAAAATAGGATCACCGGTCGGTTCGACTCCAAAAACGCAGTATAAATTGTTCTTTCTTATTACATATTCTCTTAATAAAAAAAACAGTCTATAGATTGCAGTTTTTCCAGAACCTTTAATCCCTTTAACAATATCAATCCTATCGTGCCAATATAAATCATGAAATTGTTGAGTTTCTATTTTTGCTGATTCTAGAAGGGGATCATTTTCTGCCGTAGAAGTTCCTAAATCGAAATCCGATAATAACCAGTTTAAATCGTCAGTGCTAATCATTTTTTTCTCCTCACTTTGATAAGAACATCTATTCTCGATTACATTTTTTCAATGTCTATTTTTCGAGTCATAGCATCTTGATCACATTTGGAATTACAAATAGTAAAGAAAACATTCATTATCACAAACATATGTATTCTTATCATATACTCCTAAAAATATCACACAATAAATCCCTTATAAAACCTCAGTCGATATATTAATAATTGATAATGATTATCACTCCAGATTCAACCCCCACATCCCTTACCCAATAACAACCCCTATACCCCCTTCAAAAAAACGGAGTCGCAGAAACAATAGCACGCAACAGCAAAAAGAAGGATTGGTTGGTCAAGAATTACAGCAACAATCAAATTATAATTGATCGGGAAAATTTCAATCCTAAACTTTCCTACAGTATTGCAAAACAGGTTTTCTGGAAAAGGGCCCCTTTTTTACCATATTTTTGCATTCAGGGTCTGGTGGGTGTACGCCTGTGCTGGTTCAAATCCAGTCTTCGGCACCATTTTTTTGCCCGCGTTAACTTCCAAAGAATAAACAGGTTATATTTCAGTACAAGTTTTTTACTTGACGCTTAAGAGCAATTTCTTTATCGTGTCAGCAAATATAATCGAAAACGGGCAAAGAGTGATGATTGAAAATATGATCAGCAATTTATCTTTATACCTTCAAGGCTCGGTATTTTTAGCGTTGCTGACCGCGTATCTGGGCGGGCTTATAATCAGCTTTACTCCCTGCACCTATCCCCTGATTCCGGTAACTGTCGGACTTATCGGCGCGCAGGGCTCATCATCCAAGCTTCGCGGATTTTTTCTTTCACTTTTTTATGTTGCCGGAATCGCGCTTACCTATTCCATTTTGGGCGGGGCGGCAGCATTATCCGGCAGGATTTTCGGGCAGATGCAAACGACGCCGTGGACATATTTCATTATGGCTAATTTATGTCTTGTCATGGGATTGTCCATGTTTGATGTTTTCAATATTTCCCTTCCTGTTCCGCATAAGTTAATTAAACTGACCGGCAACAGCAATAAAAGAGGACTTTTGGACAGTTTTTTAATCGGCGCCGTATCCGGCGTTGTTATCGGCCCCTGTACCGCCCCCGCCCTGGCAGTTTTACTGGGCTATGTGGCAGTAAAGACGAACCTTTTACTGGGCATGAGTCTGCTTTTTGTTTTCGCCATCGGAATGGGAACATTGTTGATTATCGTCGGGACATTTGCCGGAGTTATTGCCGCTTTGCCCAAATCGGGAACATGGATGATTAAAATAAAATTTATTTCCGGGATGATATTAATTGGCGCGGCGGAATATTTCCTGTATATTGCGGGTACTTTATCAATATAAAAAATGAGGTTGTGATGAATAAAAAAATACTGTTATTTTCGGTCATTTTACTTGTCTGTATTCTTGTTACCCTGTCATTCGGACAATACAGACCCTATGATTCCTTTAGACCGGAAAAGATTGCAGCGCCTGATTTTTCATTAAAGGATTTGCAGGGAAAAACATTTAAACTGAGCAAACAACGGGGGAATCCAGTGGTAATTTTTTTCGGCGCGACCTGGTGTCCCGCCTGTCGCGCTGAAATGCCCAATTACAAAGCGCTTTATGAAAAATACGCCCGGCGCGGCCTGAAATTTATTTATATAGATATAAACGAATCAACCGAAAGGGTGGCGCGATTTGCCAAAACAAATTCATTCCCTTATCTGGTTCTGGTGGATACGGACGGAATCGCTGCCAGCGACTATAATCTTGTCGGAGTGCCGACGTTATTTCTCATTAACAAGGAAGGAAATATCATCAGTATAGGCCACCAGGTATCCGATTTGTCGATTGATGCGCTTTTTCCCGATAAAAAATAATATAAATTGTAAATCGGATTTGATTAAAAATCAGACTTTTTAAATCATGATGAGGAAAAAATAATGGCAGAGAACAACTGGCTGCGGGCTTTGACAAAATCAGCTGATGACCGTTGGATCGGCGGTATCTGCGGCGGTTTAGGCGAACATTCTCCCATCCCTTCCTGGGCATGGCGCCTGTTATTCACGATACTCGTCATTTTTTACGGCACAGGATTATTAATATACATTTTACTTTGGATTTTTGTTCCGGCTGAATCAAAAACAGGAGATTAGCGATGAGATTAAAGAACGATATTTATTTTTACGAATGGACAAATGCCTTCGATAATAACTGCAACAGCTATTTTATAGGCGGCAAGGTGCAGGCCTTAATTGATCC
>JBEKJX010000340.1:0-3083 GCA_050011015.1 Smithella sp. | reverse complement strand
AATTATTACTATAAAGATGGCAATACCCTGGTTGATATTTCTGTTCAGGAATAATTATCATTACGGGAACTCGATAATGGGGATGGTCGTTCCCCATTATTCTACACAGGAAGCAAGAATTGCTGTCATCTACTAATACAAAGTACTGGGCAAAATCATTTTTCTGGAATGCAATAATTCTTCGTGACCGACAAACGCTGAATGTTGGACAATACTGTCATTACATTTTATGATCAATGGGGGAATATCAGCCAAAATATTGTTAAAATGTTTTACTATTAAAGGACAGAATTGATTCCCGTTGTGTTTGTTGATTTCATCAAATCCCGCATCATAACTCAAACCGTTTCGATAAGGCCGGTCCGATGTTATTGCATCAAAAGAATCGGCTACAGCTATTATTCTTGATTCAACAGGTATATCCTCGCCTTTTACGCCATCGGGATAACCATGACCGTCATAACGCTCATGATGATGTAAAACGATGTCCGAGATTTCCTGAAACGGGGCAAGCTTGCGTAATATATTATAACCAATTCCCGAATGTGATTGGATTTGGATCATATCCATATCGTTTAATTTCCCCGGTTTATTTAACACGGAATCAGGAACCCCGATCTTTCCGATGTCATGCAGGTGTGCTGCTATATGAATTCTTTCGATGTGGTCGGGCAACAAGCCCATATCTTCGGCAATCCTGACGGATAATTCCGCAACCCGTTCGGAATGTGTGTAGGTATATGGATCACGAGCGTCCAGAATAGTGATAATGATGTTAACCACATCATGGATTTTTATATTAATATCATTGATTTTGATAAGAACTTCTTTTTTCATGGCGGGAGCATATGAAGAAAGATCTTATCTGTCAAGCAACTCTTGACAACAAAATATGAGTCACTGGTTGATGTCTGTTATTTGATGTCTATTCTATTGATTACTGATTGCAACCTGGACCTTAGACGATTTTTTAACGATTACCACTTGCAACCTGGAAGCATAAAATAGAAAATAAGAAAATTACTATTTGAAAGTACAAGAAAAAAGTTCACGAAGAATTTAATCCCAACTTGTTTTCCATTTCCATTCGTTAGGATTAGTATCCATTTTGTCCACTTTAATATTCTTGACTCCGGTTAATTCCAGGACACAAGTTACCACGCCGCAAATATACTCTCTTTGAACAGCCGACATTTCAGGCAGGTCGGAAATGACAAGTGTTCCACTCTTTGAAGTCAATTCATCGACACGGGCAGAACCTTTGTCATTCATGGTATTAAATGATGCTGAAACATTCTTAATAATGAAACTAACAGTAGGAATTCTGAGAAAGAACTTGTAGACCCCGGTAAACTGTTTACCGGCCACGGTGTGACCAAGCTTAAATATAGGTCTTGGATCCGTAGGGAAAAACAATCTGGCCGCTGCCTGAATTATTTCTGATTCAACCTCTATTGGAATCCAACTGACCGAGAGGGTTGTTTGAAAAATTTTCAATGTTTCAGGTTTAAGCGAGGAAGCCATGGTATTGAGGTCATTCTCTCTATTCTTAAACATTTCGCGGATGATAACGGTATCTGTTGCTTTTACATTTGCCATATAACACCCTATAAAAAATTTAATCGCCGGCAATTAATTGATAAATATTTATTATTTCTTTAATAATATTAACATATATAGTCTTTTATATCAATATTATAAATTGTAACGATTCAAAGGTGACTATGTATAAGCTCTTATTAAGAGTGACCGCCATGACTTGTTTATGGTTCTCAATCATGACCGTATGAATTTATCTGCTTAGATGATAAGCTTTAAATCTTACATTATATCAAGTAGAATAGTTGTTATCGCGATATGGATTAGCTATTCCACGAATATAATGATAACTATTTGAAAGATTCAACGCGGCAATCAATGACGAACCATACATCTTGCGGCAGAATATCCTTGACATGCAAGATAACGTTTCTTATAGTGTCGGCAACTAAAATCCTGTCGACAACTAAAGCAAGTTCTTATCAAATAATTTTCATGGGCAGTTTGAAAATCTGGATTTGTTCCTGGATAATAAAATAAATATTGTTGGGGGAGAAAAGTAATGATGGCAATGTTTTTTAAACGAAAAATAATGTTTTTTATTTTGCTTATTTCACTGTCTGTCTTGTTTTGCGGTTTTAGCGCTTTTGCAGTCACGCCGGGAACTGTTCAGATTACAGTGACATCAAAAGACGGCAACAATGCGGCAGTAATGCCGGATATCACTATGACGAAAATGCTCATTAATCCAGGGGATTATTATATTCATGTGTTTTCCGGGGAGACGCGCCAGGAGATGCTGGGAATAGGCGGAGCAATCACCGAATCGGCGGCCTATAATATCAGCACAATGCCAGCAGCTATCCAGCAACAGATATTTGACGCGTATTTTTCTGCTGACGGCTCCAACTACTCATTGATCCGCATTCCGATAGGTTCCTGTGATTTTACGCTGAGCGGCTATTCCTATGATGATGGAAGCGTCGACACGACTCTTGCCAATTTCAGTATTGACAGAGATAAGCAATATATAATTCCGGCATTGCAAAGAGCGCTTGGTTATAATAGCGACCTGAAAATATTTGCCGCCCCGTGGGCCCCGCCTGCCTGGATGAAAAAAAGCGGCGTCCGGTCGGGAAACGGACCCGCTCTCCCGCTTATCGGTGATGCGATTTGGAATAATGCTCAGCTTCTTCCCGCTTATCGTCAGGTTTACGCGGACTATCTCACTAAATACATCAAAGCATATCAGGCGCTCGGCATCAATATCTGGTCGTTATCCGTTCAAAATGAAGCCCAGAACGCGCCGCCCTGGGAAGGGATGACTTATACAACGGCAGAAATGGCGGATTTTGTCGGTAATTATCTGGGACCCGCATTTGAAAATAATCAGATTGACACGAAAATTTTAATCTGGGATTGGGATAAGGGAAACGATCCGATGCACCGTGACGGTTTTATCAATTTTAATACCGCCGTCCTCTCCGACGCCAATGCCGCCAAATATATTTACGGGACCGCTTTCCATTGGTACGCGGGAGATC
>JBEKJX010000339.1:0-3124 GCA_050011015.1 Smithella sp. | reverse complement strand
CAATGCAGTTACATTTGTTTTATATGGTACGGTAATGGAAATGGTTTTCGCACCTTCATCAATTACCGCTGACGGCGTAGGATTGGTGAATGAAAATGCCGTAATGGCTTTTTCTGAATCAAGGGCCACGGTCACCGTTACGGTATATGTGGCAGTTGAGCCGTCCGCGGCCGCTACAATATAAGATACGGGATTAGTAAAATCATTCGGTGTTGTTCCGCTCACCTGAGCAGTCGATCCGACTTTTACGGTTGCACCGGTTGTGGTGAACGTCGCAACTAGCGTAGTTACACTCGTATCATATGGTACGGTAATAGAAATGGTTTTTGTGTTCTCATCAATGGTTGCAGATGCCAAGGGACTATTGAATGAGTATGCGGTAATAGCTTTTGCAGTGCTGGCTGTGCTATCTTTAGAACTGCATGAGGTAATGACTGAAGCCACAAACAATAGTAAGACAACTACACCCACTATTTTTTTCATGACATCTCTCCTATAATTGCAATCATTATTACAATTCTGTGCCACTACCTGTCGGAACTAATAATTAACTTTATAAAGACTTGTTTGGGGACGGATGGTATATAATAAAATTTTTATTGTATGTCAATTAAAAAACGTTATTGAATATTTAGAATTACACTTATTCAACATTTGTTGATAAAATAATACTGAGTAAAAATGTAAGAATACAATGATGATTAATAATATAGAGAACGAATATTCATAAATGAATTATTAGATTTATGATGGACAAAAATATCAACGATGAACATGATGATGATGATAATGAAAAACTTATTGCTTCTTATATTCATTGTACCTACATTGATGAGCCGCTCAGGCTCACGGTGACTGGCAAGCGCTGATGGATAAAGGACAAGGACGCAGAATTATCCGTTTTCACTTTCAAGAAAATCCCGCCGCCGGATTAAAAACTATCGCCAAACTACTTTAGCCTTTCATTTTATACCAATTCTAAAGATGCTCATTCAAAATATTTATTTTATTCACTTTCCGAATTCTTCTTGATGAATGGTTTGATAATTTCAAAAAGGATGAGGGTGATAAGTGTAATCAAGAGAAGAACCAGTAATGTGTTGATGAATTCCTTATGGACAAGGAACATAATAATAAATATCTCCAGCATTAAGACTGCCGTTTCGATAACCCTGCGGCGCATTACTGTATCAATAAGAAATGAAAATATAATCACCTCAACCCAGCCTTCCGTGATTATGCCTGAAATGATTGTACCGTTCATGCTGCCGCCGGGTAAAAATAAGATCATTAGTTGAGTAAAACCTAATGTGTAGAGCGATTCCGGAATATACGAAATGTTCACCGCCAGAAATACCGGCATTTTGTTTCTGAGCAAACCGCAGATGAAGCCTGTCATGGCTTTGCCGAAAATTATCGCCAGACCGAAATATGGGCCATAAATTCCGAATATGGCGTAATGCACATAAGGATATATGGAACCAACGGCTCCGGCAATCATCCCGTAAACGGGCCCCAAGGCTATCGCGGCAACAAAAGTGGCCAGGTGTGAAAAATCAAAAGATATCTGCGGGTGCATTGGAGTCAAAAGGCTGGATAAAAAAGACAGCAGATTACCGAATATGCCCGCGCCTATGGCAGCCAGCATTTTCTTTGTCTTGTCGCTCGGATTGAAAGTCATGCAGCATCCTTTGTGAATCCTGTATTGACGTCAACTTAACTAATTACCCTGAGAATTTGCGGATCATGCCGCTGAGGAGCCGTGGGAATTTCTTTCGGATAGCCGATAATAACAGGCGCGACGATCTGGCAGCCATCGGGAACTCCCAACAGGGCTTTTGTCTTGGGATCACGTATATATGAACCCAATGCGATCCAGCAAGTTCCTAATCCTCTCGATGCCGCTGAAAACATGATGTAACTCACGGCAAGAGCGCAATCCAATTCCAGAGAATCCACTGCGGTAGAACCGATTACATAGATCAAACAGGGCGCGTTATAAAACACATTGAAGTTTTCATTTTTAAGCACATCGACATATCCCGGATTTAGTGTAATTTTATTTTTGGCAAAATCATCAAGAAGATTTTCTTTGCTTTCATCGGAAAGCGCTTTAATGGTATTTTTACAATTAACGATGGAAAACCGACAAGGTTGACCGTTGCTAGCTGAAGGCGCCAGACAAGATTCCTTGAGTATTTCTTTTATTATATCGAGCGGAACTTCTTTTTCCTGAAAATCACGGATCGCTCTTCTGTTTTTTAATAACTCTGCAAATGTCATCATAATAATGGTTCCTCCTTTTATTAATGATTTCATCTTGTAGATTATCTATCACTTATCAGGGTAAAAAAACAGAAATAATAGCTAAAATAACATGTTGAAACAAATTTATCACCGGATTAAGAAATCCCAGATACAGCAGCCCGATAACAATAAAAAATCCAAAAGGTTCAATTTGATCAAGAACTTTTGTTATTGATTCCGGCGCGAAACCCATGAGTATTTTGGAACCGTCAAGCGGTGGAATCGGGATTAAATTAAACGCGGCCAGGATAATGTTAATCCGGGCCAGCATAAAAAGCACCTGTCCAACCATCCCCGATGGTTCAGGAGAAATCAGCCGAAATAATAAAAGCGCGATAAAAGCGCAGATAATGTTCGCGGTAATACCTGCCGCCGAAACAAGGATAAGCGCTTTCCGTCTTTTGTCGCCGGGAATATTCCCCAGATTTATGGGGACAGGTTTTGCCCAGCCAAAACCGATAATCAAAAGCATCAATGTCCCGATAAGATCTAAGTGCTTTACCGGATTGAGCGTTAACCGGCCCAGCAATTTTGCCGTGGGATCACCCATTTTATAGGCAACCCAGCCGTGAGCCAACTCATGAAAGATGACTGAATATAACAGCAGCGCCGATAATATTACAAACGCCAACGGATCTTCAATTAATAAATTTATAAGTCCCATAGTAACATCATTTACTTCGCTCTTGCGCCCATTGCCATCGCGCCTTCAGCGTTTTCAAATTTAAGCAAAAAACCGTCTCCGCTTATGACTTCGGGTGCCACACTCGGAATTGCGTGATCGGGAATGATAAATCGCGCACTGGAGCTGTTTACA
>JBEKJX010000338.1:0-3130 GCA_050011015.1 Smithella sp. | reverse complement strand
TTATACCAGTTATCAATATAAATTTCCGCCAATTTCTTATTCCTGATTATCAACAGATTCTCCGCGGCTTGCCGCGGAGAGCTTCAATAGTTTTAAGTTTTCGTATTGCGAGCCTTCAGGCTCGCTTGTTTTGCGGGTCTGAAGACCCGGACTACGTTTTAAACGTGAAATGCGAAAGCGGATCATCAAAGATCAACGGCAGACCCCTTGGGGACTGAAACGGGATAATTATCCATCTGAATGCGACTGTCATAATGAAAGATTAAGGACAGACAGATAAACATCAACCGTTACCGGGGCGGGTGTGAAAGCATCCGCCTTTTTTATTGACGGCGTTCGTCAAAGAGAATATAAAAAGAAAAAGTCCCACCTGGTGTAGTGTTACATAAATATCTTTACAGTATTTCATTTCGAAGCGAAGCGGGAAATCCTTAAGATTCCTCACACGCCTGCGGCGGTTCGGAATGGCATTTTTAAGTTTTAAGATTTAAGTAATTAAGAGTGAAGGGGGAAGCGCTTTTGTCATATGGCAGGTTATCTCCCGTTGGGCGATATGACAAGGTTTCAGTGTAATACTACACTGGATATAAAACAGAGCAATATAATTAAAAGCAAGGAGAAAAGCGGATGACAAATGCAACAGGTCCGGACAGAGTTCTGATGTCGGGAAGAAGGACATGGATCATTTTAGCCGTGGTTCTTTTTCTGATAGTACTATTTTCCAGCCAGGTTGTGGAACTAATCACGGACTGGTTCTGGTTTCAGGAAGTGGGGTATGAAAATGTATTTACCATCACCCTGTGGGCTCAACTGAAAATGGCGCTGCTCTTCGGGGTTGCCTTCTTTGTCATATTTTACGGGAATCTCTTTGCGGCCCTGCGGCTGACTTCGCGGCTGCCTGTGATTGATCGGGAAGGCTGGATCCAAATTTCAAAACTGGAAATAGCCAACAGGCCCCTGCAACTTTTGATTTTAATCGGATCTCTTGTTTTCAGCCTCTTTGCGGCCCTGATCGGTTCGAGCGAATGGGAAAATTTTCTGAGGTTTTTTAACGTTTCATCCTTTGGAATTACCGATCCCCTTTTTCAGCGAGATATCGGCTTCTATGTTTTCCGGCTGCCGTTTCTAAATCATCTTTACGCCTGGCTGATGACGGTATTGATATTCACGATCATCTCTACAGCCTTTATTTATTTTGTCCGCCGGGCTTTCCATTTTGCGCTGCCTCGCACTTTGCAGGTGGCGACTGCCGCCCGTGTTCACCTCTCTATTCTTTTAGCTCTCATTTTCTTTGTCGCGATTTTCGGGCTATGGCTTGCACTGAACGGAATCCTGTTTGTCAAACGGGGAGTCGTCTTCGGTCCCGGCTACACCGATGTAACCACTCAGTTATGGGTTTTGAAAGGATTGATGGGTCTTGCTTTTTTATGCGGAATCGCATTTCTTGGTTTTGCCTTCAAGATGAACTGGCGATACCCTGTAGTTGCCGTGCTTTTATTTATGGCCTTTCTCATCGTCGGCCGCGGGATCTATCCTGCAATGGTTCAGAGCTTCAAAGTTGTTCCCAATGAAATCGTTCTGGAGAAACCCTATATTGAAAAAAACATCCAGTTTACCCGGCTGGCCTATCGGCTCAACGATATCGAAGACAAACAATTTCCGGTGGAGGAGAACCTGACCCGGGAAGATTTAAAACGCAATGACCTGACCATTAAAAATATCCGCCTGTGGAACCATGACCCTCTTGTACAGACATATAGCCAGTTGCAGGAAATCCGCACTTATTACAAGTTCGGCGGCGTGGATAACGACCGCTATCAAATAGATGGGGAATACCGTCAGGTAATGCTTTCCCCGCGGGAACTCTCCTATGCGGCGCTGCCTTCGCGTTCCTGGGTCAATGAGCATATAGAATACACCCACGGCTACGGCGCCGTTCTGGGTCCGGTAAACCGTGTTTCAAAGGAAGGGCTCCCGGAATTTTTCATCAAGGATATTCCGCCTGCTTCCACGACCAATATCAAGATTTCCCGCCCCGAGATTTACTATGGCGAGAATTCCAATGACTATGTCTTCGTGCGCACAAATCGGCCGGAATTCGACTATCCTGTGGGAAACAAGAACGTTTACTCCAAGTATGAAGGCAAGGGCGGCGTTACTCTGTCCTTTCTGAGAAAATTGCTTTTTGCCGTTCGTTTCGGTTCCTTCACCATGCTCCTTTCCGATGATATTACCCCTGCAAGCCGGATTATGTACTATCGTCAGATAAAGGATCGGGTCGCGCAGATCGTTCCCTTTGCGACGCTGGACAGTGATCCCTATTTAGTGATTTCTCCTGAAGGAAGACTTTTGTGGTTTTTGGACGGATATACTACGACCGGCGGGTTTCCCTATTCGGAACCGACGCCCTCGATGGGCAATTACATCCGTAATTCTTTCAAGGCTATTGTGGATGCTTATGACGGATCGGTAAAGCTTTACATCAGTGATGAAAAAGATCCCATAATTCAAACTTATGCCCGGATTTTTCCGGGACTATTCAAGAAACTGGGAGATATGCCGCCTGAGCTTCAGAAACACATCCGCTATCCGTCGGAGATGCTTTCCATCCAGGCCAGGATGTACAGAGCTTATCACATGCAGGATGCCCAGGTCTTTTACAACAAGGAAGATCTCTGGGCAACTCCGGCAGGTCCTGTCCAGGGCGTCGATCAGGAGATGCAACCCTACTATACAATTATGAAACTGCCTGAAGAAAAGAATGAGGAATTTATCCTCCTGCTGCCCTTTACACCCAGCAAGAGGGATAACATGTCCGCATGGATGGGCGCCCGTTGCGATGCACCCAACTACGGGAAAGTTATTGTCTATCTTTTTTCAAAGGACAAGCTCGTCTATGGGCCGCAGCAGATCGAGGCCCGGATTAATCAGGATACGGCGATATCGAAAGAGCTTTCTTTATGGAATCAGCGGGGTTCGCAGGTCATCCGGGGAGGCCTTCTGGCTATTCCCATCGAGAAATCCATTCTCTATGTCGAATCGCTATACCTTGCCGCCGAAAAAGGACAGCTTCCGGAACTCAAGCGTGTAATTCTGGCTTACGGAAACTCCATTGTCATGGAGGAAAACC
>JBEKJX010000337.1:0-3133 GCA_050011015.1 Smithella sp. | reverse complement strand
CGAGGGTCGCTATCTTAAGGGGTTGCTGCTGGCCAAGAAAAATTAATCCGGGTATAGAGCTGTTCATCGGGAGCGCATTTCCACGAGAGAAGCGCAATAATGATGAAGAATATTCCTTGCAGGAAAAAGCCAAATGTTTTTTTAAACGCTCATCCGCTGCGTTGCGCGGCAAATCGCACCGCCAGAACGTATATCCATACTCCTCGCGATTCGCTTTTTGCGCGCCTGGCGTTTGAACATCCCGCATTCAAGTACGGGACAAGCTTTTGACCAGCTCTCAAATAACTGATTTTCTAACGAACCTCAATAGTTAGTTTGTCAGGAGTTGCAATTAATCTCTGTTATAAACAAAAGCATAAAGCAGGCAAATACTTCACGAATATATTGCCTGTTCTCCGTGTTTGGATTTTTCCGTCATGGATTTTGAATTTTCGCTAGATTGCCAATTATCTTATCATGAATAAGGTGGGAAGCCATATTATTGCCGACCTTACCGACGAATATGGAAACTGAAGTTAAATTCCTGTCCACATATTCAACTTTTATAGTGACTTTTTCATCCTGAATGACGGCTTCTATCATACCTGTGGAAATTTTACGCTCTTTTTGAATGTCCGTCGCCTTCAATTCAGTTACCGATTTTTCACAGGCTTGCCACACCATATCAATATTGGCTTCATAATTGCTGATAAGATTTCCATCCTGGTAAAGGAATTTTCCTGAATTAATGCTGGCAATTTTGCCATTCATATTTATTGCCGCATCACATCCTGTCAGAAACAGGAAAATTAAAAATAATAAAGATATCGTTTTTTTTATCATATATTCACCTAACAGAATAAAATTACATACTAAAAAATCTAATATTTTTTAACAATATAAGATAATGCGAATCATATGTCAATGTGATTCACATCCACGAATTTCCTCATAAAAAATGTTATTTGAGGAGTGGATAAAAAGTTATGTTGACTCATAAACCGAGTTACCGGAGAGAAATTCGGGAATGGGAGAAAGCAATTTTTGAAATATCTCATAAAAAAATATTGCATTAATATCTAATAAATTAAATAATTGCCCCAAAATTTTCCGATTACAGAAAATGGCAACAATATTTTTGTTTGACAAGAAGCAATGCGCTGTTGAATGGTTTTATCCGTTAATTAGGAATAAGCACATAATGAATAAAAATAATTGGCTACATAGAAAAACCACTCAGAGTTCTGATTATGTTTTATTGGGCGGGATATTATTTTTTTGCCTTTTATACAGATTATTTTATTTTGGTTTCTTGCATCAGAATATGATTTTGTACAATTCGGATAGCGTCTCGAATTTTGCCACCGTTGATATATTCAGAGGTGTCGTTGATTTATATAGGACGCCCCTATATCCTTATGTGATAGATTTTTTCGAATACATATCAAAAGATAATTTGGTTCAAAATCTTATTCTTTTTCAGCAAACCATATCATTCCTGTCTTTAATCCCATTTTATTTCGTTTCCAAAAGCATAATCAAAAATAAATACCTGATTATTATAACAACTGTTTTTTACGGTTGTTGGCATCCTATCATCATTCAGAATGTTTATATTAATCCGGAATGTTTGTGTTTTGCCGGATCCACTTTGATGATGTTTATATTTGTAAAATATCTGAAAAAACCGAAAAAGTCTGACGCGATATTCATCGGGATATTTCCTTTAATTTTGACGATGCTGAAACCAACTTATTTAATCCTGATAGGTGTGGTTATGGTTTTTTTAATTTTCAGATTTATTTTTCTAAAGGAAGAAAGAAAAATATTGTACTGGGGATTCATCGGATTGTTCATCACTGTTGCCGGAGTATTGGGCTATTGCGAAATGAATGAAAGGCATAACGGACAATTCGTTTTGAGCAACGTATTTCTAAACGATTTACTGGCTCATATTGACGACAGCGGGGCATACAGGCAGGGAGGAGATGAGGAATTAATTGCCATAATAGACGCGGTAAAAAATGAAAATTATTATGCGGCTCCTTTTATTATTAATGGTTACGCAGATAATTATTTGAATTGTTATAAAAGATTTCCTAAATATCTGCCGCCAACGGATGATATGTTGTTTTGTTTGAGTCTGCCCCATTCCGTCCACTATTCGCCAGACAGGGTTAAGCAGTTTATGAAGAAATCTCATCGCACAATGATTTATTGGAAGTATATGATTGATAGAATGATTGGTATAGTTCTGGCTTATGGGAATCTATTTATTCTATTTGTTTTGCAGGCGGTAATTATTATGGGCGCGTTTGTGAAACGCAAAAAAATAGCGTGGGCGCAATCATTTTGTGTTTTGTTTGTGTTGGGGCAGTTTTTTACCATAATAATCGGAGGGATGGATGACTTGGATCGTTTGTTAATTCCAAGCTACCCTTTTATAACACAAATCGCGGCTTCATTTTTGGCAATTTTAATATCGTCTCTGAACAAAGAAAAAATTGTTGAATTAATTTCATAATTTTGCTTTTCTGACAGCCTGAAAAATCCATCTGAAATATATAATTAAAGCAGGATATATGTTTGCTTTAAAATGTCGAAGATACTGCTGATCAAGCCTAGATATTTTGAATTAGAAAATAAATCGATAGCGCAGCTAATGGGAATTATGTACATCGGTGCGACATTGAAAATAACCGGCCATGAACCGAAGATCGACGACTGCGCCATTGACCATAAAAACCTTAATATTCTCAGGCGTACAATTAAAGATTGGAAACCTGATTTTATCGGCGTCAGTATAATTATCACTGAGGTTGAGCAGACAAAAAAGATAATGGGGTAATTCGGGAAATACCGCCTGATGTTTCCGCGTCTTCAAAAGATGATTCGCAAGGATTTTAATATCAACAAGGCTGCTCGAGCGATCGATGCTTCCGTCAAGGCAGGAATCTATTCGTCCGGTTACTTTATGATCGGTCTTCCGACAGAAACTTTAGCGTGAAATTATTATCTAAGGCTTTTGAGTCCACCGGACACCCTCCTCCCGCAGCCGCCGGAAAGACGCCACGTTGCGCAGCAGACTCCAGATGCGTACAGGGATATCGGCAAGTCTCGGCCTGTCATGGGCTATACGATAAGCACGCATCGG
>JBEKJX010000336.1:0-3172 GCA_050011015.1 Smithella sp. | reverse complement strand
TTTGGTTTTATTGAAAACGATGAGGGTGGAGATGTGTTTGTTCATTATAGTGCTATTGCCGGAACAGGATTTAAGACTCTTTATGAGGGTCAGAAGATTCGTTTCGATATTGAACAGGGGAATAAGGGGCCCAGCGCAACAAATGTTCAGCCGCTATAATAATCTCAATTAATCAAAATTAATTTTTAACTAAAAATGCCTCGTATATTACGGGGCATTTTTATTTTTGTTCTTTTATACCAATTCTAAATCAAAAGTGATATTGAGGCGGCGAGGCGTAGGTCGGCTGCGTCATAATGGCGTAGTTTGCCGGTAAGAAAATGATCAAAGATAAATAATTTAAAGGTAGTACATGGCAGGTAAACTGGTTGTAATTCTGGGGCCGACCGCGTCAGGTAAAACGCATTTGGCGGCGCAGCTGGCCTATGATTTCGGGGGCGAAATAATTTCCGCCGACTCCCGCCAGGTTTATAAAAACATGGATATCGGCACCGGCAAGGATTTAAATCAATATATGATCAACGGAAAGCAGATTCCTTATCATCTGATAGATATAACAGAGCCGGATAGTGAATTTAACTTATTTGAATTTCAAAGCAGATTTTACAAAATATTCAATCAACTCACCCGAAAGAAAATTCTGCCTGTTCTGGCCGGGGGAACAGGCCTTTATCTGGAATCCGTTCTGAGAGGATACGATATGCCCCGTGCCCCGCTTAACGCGGAATTCAGGGAAAGTCTCAGCGGAAAATCAAAAGACGAATTGCAGGAAATGCTTCTTAAGTTAAAACCGTCTTTGCATAACAGGACAGACCTCGAAGATAGGGGGAGATTAATCCGGGCATTGGAAATTGAACAGGCCAGGAACATGAAGGATCAGGACAGACAAAAAAAACCTCGGATTAACGCTTTGATTTTCGGGATCAAACTGGAAAGATCCGAACTGAGGCAGCGTATCGGCAAGCGGTTGGAGGAAAGGCTTAAGGGGGGCATGGTTCAGGAGATAGTCAATCTGCATTCCGCGGGATTGAGTTTTTCAAAACTGGAGAGTTTCGGGCTCGAATATCGATTTATTTCCCGGTATCTGCAGGGCAAAATTGCCTATGATGAAATGAAAGAAAGATTAAACATTGCGATCGGCCAGTTTGCCAAAAGACAGGAAACCTGGTTCCGGCGTATGGAGAAAAACGGGATAGAGATCAACTGGCTCGGGATCGGCGATTATCCTTTATTAAAAGAAAGCGTGATAAAATTTCTGCGATGAAAAGAAATTCTTTGATCGACACTTATTTGCAAAAGTATTCAGTCGGAGAAAAATGGGAATTAACCGCTGATGACACTGATAATATTTCTCAGGTTGTTGTAATACCGGCTTACGCGGAAAAAGAAATGCTTTTTTCCACTCTGGCTTCTTTGGCGCAAAATCCGTCTTCGTCTCTGGAATATTCTTTTATAATGTGCGTTATTAATAATAAGGATGATTCTCCCGCCGCGGTAAAAGAAGATAACCTGAAAACCATTGAATATCTTGACGCGCTCGTGAAAAAAAAACCTTTAGGAAAATTCAATGCCGGCAGGGAATTATATCCTCATTGGGCCGGTTTGGCAGGCGCGAGGCTGAAACTCGGCTACATCGATGCTTCGTCCCGGGGGCATGAAATACCGCAAAATGCCGGCGGAGTGGGGATGGCGCGAAAAATCGGCATGGATATGGCTTTGCGCCTGCTGGAAAAAAGTTCCTCTCCCCGCAATCTGATTTTAAGTCTCGATGCCGATACTTTGGTCAGGAATAATTATCTGTCTGCGATAAAAAAATATTTTTCGGCGGGAGTCAAAACCGGCATCGTGGCTTATGAACACCCAATGCCTTCGGATGATGCCCGGCAGGCCGCGATTTGCTGTTATGAAATTTTCCTGCGTTACTGGGTCCTGGGACTGAAATATGCGAAATCTCCATGGGCGTTTCATTCCATAGGATCAACGATTGTCACTTCAACCGAAGCATACCTGGGAGTAAGAGGAATGAACAAGCGCACGGCGGGAGAAGATTTTTATTTCCTGAACAAACTCGCCAAGACAGGTAAAATTGATTATATTAAAGACACATGCGTTTATCCGTCGGCGCGTTCTTCCAGCCGTGTTCCCTTTGGAACGGGGAAAAGGATACAAAGATTTCTTGCGGGCGATTGCAAAAAAGAATATCGGTTATACGATCCGCGAATATTTGAAGTATTAGCCGATTGGCTGCAACTCATGAAAAACCAGTTTATCTGCGGCGAAGATGAAATTTTAATGAAAGCGCAACGAATCCATCCCCGGTTGAAGTCTTTTTTGAAAGAAAGCGGCTTTCCTTTAGTCTGGTCGAAGATATGCCGCAGTGTAAAAGACGAAAAAACACTTGCACGGCAGTATAATGATTGGTTTGATGGATTTAAGACCTTAAAACTGATTAATTACTTTACCGCTGAAGTTTATCCTAAAATTAATATGTTCGAAGCGCTGGAGCGTATTTTTTCCATGTCGGGAATAGGATTTAAATTAAATGCGGAAGAAGAAATTCCCGCGTTAACGGAACAGATAAGGATTCTTCAATATTTACGCACGATAACATGATAACAGGCTTTAAGGTTAACCCATCGGGATAAATTTCTTGACGCCTGTGTGTTTTTAAATATATGTCACAAAGTATTAAAAAATGACAAATATTTTCGGAGAGAATTCATGAAAAATAAAATCAGCAAAAGCCGGATAGCTGTTTTGGTTTTATTTGTTTTTATTCTGGCTTCAGGTTGTTCAAATAACGAAAAAAAGAAGGAAGTCTCTTCCACACCGGCAGCCGGCTCAACCCAGATCAAGAATCCGGCTCCCGCTACTTTGGCATCCAGCATTGCGCCGGCAGCCGGCTCAAACCGGATCAAGAATCCGGCTCCCGCTCCTTTGGCATCCGACACTGCGCCGGCAGTTAAAGTCCAGCAATCCGAAACCAATGATATCGCCGTCAGTGTTGATGGAAAAATTCTGAAGAAATCGGAATTGGAAAGCAATCTTAAAGAAAGAATGAAAATGCTCAAGGATAAAATACCGGCCGGTAAACAAAAAGAATTTCAGGAAGAAGTAAAAAAGAAGTTGGTGGACGCATTTGTAATACGAACCATTGCAAATAATGAATTTG
>JBEKJX010000335.1:0-3226 GCA_050011015.1 Smithella sp. | reverse complement strand
TCAAAAGAGCAATTTTTGTCAGTTCGCCCTATCACATGAGGAGAATAAAAATCATTACAGAAAAAGTATTTGGTTCCGGGTATGATATCAAAATGACGCCCAGCCGTTTTGAAAGAAAAATCACAACCGGATTGCCCTCACTTTACGACGAGCAAAACACTTTTACGGAAATCGCCAAAATAATCTGGTTTTTCTGCTATGAAGCTTTTGATCGATGACGCCTGTCATGATACGCATATTTCACGAAGGGACAGAAGGTTTCAGGCGTTTTTATGACATTTACCATAATGATTTTGATATGGGAAATGTCAAATTAATCATTATAGGAAAACAGGAACATTCATGTGGCCAATAACTAATAAAAATCATAAGAAATGGGACTACTGCAAATCACGGTTGCAAGGATTGCTTGGTTTTATTGCTCTGCAAATTTTGGAATATACATCTACAAGTCAGATAATGAGGTCAGAGGCACGATTTAAACATGTGTATGACAAATCTTTGCCCGTTGATTTTAAAATAGATTTCCTACTGGACTATTGTAAAGGTAAACGAGTGGCACATTTTGGTTTCGTCGATTCGCCATTCACTGAAGAGAGTATCAAATCAAATGCCTTGCTTCATTTGAAATTGAAAAAAGTATGCCGCGAATTGATTGGCATTGATAATGATGCAGATGCCGTGAGACTATATTCTCAGCAAACAGGTGATAATGATGTTATCATTGGGGATATTTACAAATTAGATTATTCATTAAGTGCTCTGCAAAATAAGGATGTCTATCTGATGGGCGAAATACTTGAGCATCTGTGCAATCCTGGCATGGCCTTAAAATCAATTTATAATATTATGGCGGACTCATCAGAACTAATCGTTACTGTCCCTAATGCATCTAGTTTATCATTATTTCGGGCTGCTTTGCACAATGTCGAAATTGTCCACCATGACCATGTCTGCTGGTACAGTATCCAGACGATGACATCATTGTTTCTAAGACATGGCTTTAAGGTCAAGAACATATCTTTCTATCTGGCTGGTTCTGGCAAATGTCCGGGGTTTATACATCGGACGTTCCCCTTCTTATCAGAAGGCATCATCGGAATTTTTCAAAAAGAAGATAAGGAAAAATAGTAGTTAGTGTCCATCTTTTAAACAGGGGAATATTCTATCGGACTAACACATCGGGATGTTGCACGTCATTGTATAGGTAAAAGAAAATAATATAATATATGGATTTAGATATTCACGAAAAAGAAGCCGGATATTACGACAAATTACATAAAAAGATTACTAATTTCTATCAAAGATATCGTTTCCAAAAGTTTCTAAAAACGATAGTCGGTTAGGCAATGACCATTTCAGACTCGCATTTAAAGAAAGCGATATTAAATAGAAATGTATAGCAGTCGTTACCAAATATTGTGATAACCGGTTCAGCGTTTGTTCAAATAATTATATTGGGAAAGTATTCAGGTGCCGGTAAATACGGCTTCCTCGCGTTACAAGATGCGCAATAAACACTTTTTTAAAGTTGACAGTTCAGCAGTATAAATTTACCCCACAGGCACTTTCCCACTGTTCTATGGCAAATGCAACATCAACCGGCATTACCAATCTTGTTCTTAAGAAATTTATCACAAATTCCTCATACCAGCTTTTGTCATCCATTGTTACGACCACGGCTGTATTGATTCAGGCAATTGTTCTGGGCCGGTACCTTGGCGTTTTTAACTATGGAATTCTGGCGCTTTTAATGACATACGCCCAGTTTGTTGATCAATTTGTCTCCTGCAACATGTGGGAATTCGTCATTAAGTACGGCACCGATTTTTTGGCAAATAATGAATGGAATAAATATCTGGCGACTGTGAAATTGGGTTATTTGGTCGACGCGGCATCGGGCATGGCCGCGTTGCTCATCATTGTAATCGCGGCAAAACCGGTTGCGATGTATATCTTCCATTCGCCGGCGATAGCCGTCTATGCCAGTATGTATTCATTAATAATTCTTTGCTCTTTTGTTGATAATACCTCCAATGGTGTTTTGCGGATAAATGGGAAGTTCGGATTTATTTCTCTGCGGGACGCCATTTTGGCACTGTCACGTCTTGCTTTCATCTGGATTATGCTCATGCTTGGTCATGGCATTAATGGCGTGATTGCGGCGATGTTGAGTATCAGTTTTATCCAGATGATCATTAATTTAATGATCACCTTTAAGCAGCTTGAATGTTCTCCGATAGAATTGATGCGCGACGCCGATCTTGGTTTGCTCAAAAGTCAGCGCAAGGAAATGAAGGCTTTTCTGGCCAATAATTATTTAACGCAATGCTGGGCGATGGTCATAGCGAATGCCGACATGATAATCCTCGGATATTATTCTTCGCCCATCCAGGCAGGTCTTTATCGAATGAGCAAGAACTTTGTCAATATCCTCGCGCGGGTCGTAGATCCTTTCTACACGGTTATCTATCCTGATCTCGTGAGTGCGTGGGCAAAAATGAACTATGAAAATTTTCTGTCTCTCATAAAAAAAGGCACTGCGGCCGTGGCAATGCTCGTCACTCCCCTGGCGGTCATTATATTAATCGGGACACCATACATCTTAAAGTTTGCGGTGGGTGAAAATTTTATCGGCGCCGCGGCGCCGGCACGGCTGCTTGTTTCTGGCGCGTGGTTCGCGGCATTGTTCTTCTGGGCACGGCCGGCCCTGTTAGCGATGGGGAAAGCAAGAACTCAGACGATAGTAAATTTTTTCATTATGCTGATTTTCATTATGGGGTATCTGATTATCATTCCTCAATATGGCATTATCGGCGCGGCCGGAGTGTATTGCATGGTGCTGATGTTGGGGAATATCATTGTTGCTTTATTTGTGTATAGACACTTCCGGACAGGCTTTGTTTAGAATGATGAAGGTTTGTTATTTTATACCAATGCTCGATTATGCCACGGGTTGGGGACGGTGGACGGTTGACCTGCTGGAAAAAATTGTCAAGTTCGGCGTTGAACCGGTATTAATTATTCCCGAATCTCAACGGGAAGAACATCTGAAATCCGGACTGGAATTCGAAACACATTTTTGGGGTCCCGAACCTTACGCATGGTTTCATCAACTCTACAGAATAAATACGCGGGGGCTGAAAGACTTATTCTTCATTAAGAAAAGATACGGAGCGCTGGATGGAAAGGGAATTTCCCTGATTCATGCCACGGATATGTATCC
>JBEKJX010000334.1:0-3243 GCA_050011015.1 Smithella sp. | reverse complement strand
AAAAATATCGATGAGATTAAAAACAATGCAGGTATTAAAGCCGACACAAGAATTATTGGCACTGTAGGCAGACTTGTTGAACAGAAAGGACACAAATATCTTATTCAGGCGGCAAGAAACATTGTCAATAAATTTAGTGACGTAAAATTCCTCATTGTTGGTGATGGACCGCTGCGAAGCGAACTGGAAGCATTGGCTGAAAGTCAAGGTCTTGGAGAAAAAATAAATTTTGCCGGCCAGAGATCTGATATACCTGAGTTGCTTGCTATGATGGATATATTCATCCTTCCTTCAATAACAGAGGGGTTGCCGCTCGTTATTCTTGAGGCAATGGCATCAGAACGGCCTGTAATTGCCACGCGCGTCAGTGGAATACCATTTGTTATTAAGGATGGTGTTGACGGATTATTATGTAATTCTTGCGATGTACAGGCCCTAGTTGAAAAAATGGAAAATCTCCTTACAAATAAAGAGTTAGCTGACAAACTCGGTAGAAACGGGAAAGAAAAAGCCCTTTCGAAATACAGAGCAGAGGAAATGATTAATAATTACAGTAGACTATATATGAAAATAACAGAAGGTAAAATGGAAAAATGAATAAAACAGGCAAAAAAAAAGTTCTTTATGTATCAACCATTGACGAAACAATAAAATGTTTTCTTATCCCTCACATGATAACTCTAAGAGAAGCGGGATACGATGTCGATGTTGCATGCTTTACAGAGACTGATGTGAAGATCATCGAAAAAGAGGGATTTAAAGTATATCACGTTAACTTCGACAGACGATTCTATCACTGGTCTAATTTTGTCGCATTTTTTGAAATTCTTCGCATATTTAAAAATAATAAATATGATATTTTACACACACATACACCAGTTGCAAGTTTTATATCCCGGCTAGCCGCAAAACTGGCAAATGTACCTCTTATTATTTACACGATACATGGCGCCCATTTCCATGAATACTGCGGAAAGTTTAATTACGCCTTCTATTACACTCTTGAAAAGATGGCCGGTGCATTCACAAATGTTTTTATAACAATCAATACGGATGATCATAAAAAACTCACAACTATGTTTCCCGGCAAGAATGTTTTTTACACTAAGGGTGTAGGTCTCAATTTAGAAAAGTTCAGGCCGGACAATATTAACTCTGCTGTAATGATGAAATTACGAAACGAATTAGGAATAGTTGACGGGGAAAAGGTAATTGGGATAGTGGCTGAAATGATTCCCCGGAAAAGACACATAGATTTTTTACAGGCTGCAAGTTTGATATCAACCAAACAAAAAAATGTAAAATACCTAATTGTAGGCAAAGGTAAGTTAATGGATGATGTTAAGGAAGCTGCTGTTGCATTGAATATACAAAAAAATTGTATTTTTACCGGTTACCGAAATGATATTTTATGGCTAATGTCAATAATTGATATTTTTGTATTTCCTTCTATTCAAGAGGGGCTCCCTGTCGCCGTAATGGAAGCGATGAGTATGAAAAAACCTGTCATTGCAACAAATATAAGAGGTTGTAGAGATTTAATTCTCGACAAAAAAACCGGTATATTAATACCTGTAAGGAACCCCAAACATATTGCAGAGGCTGTTCTTCATTTATTAAAAAATCCAAAGGAAGCGGCCATGCTTGGAGATAATGCGAGAAAAAGAATTGAGAGCGATTTTGAACTGAGCACGATATTAAAACAGCTTTTATCAATTTATCGAGGAATAACTTAAAAGACATTATTTTAGGCAAGTAAATATAACCAGATGAAACATTGAATTGCCGTAAATACAAGCATTCTGGAAAAGCTATGGTCATGTTTAATTGCCGGAGTAATAAATTAAAGACTGGGTGTAACCATATGGCTTCTAAAAAGCAGTTCACGAGAATTTCTTAAAAGATATTTACACTGTGCCTGGAAGTTATACCACAAAATGCCTTCGCTGAAAAAAGCATTAAATTTCAAATGTCATTTAATAAAAGAAATAATAATTTTTATATTTTCCGCGGCAAGCGAATATTTGATCTACTATTAACCATCCCCGCGTTAATTGTATTATCGCCAATTATTGCTATTGCCGCATTACTGGTGCGCTTTCAATTAGGCAGCCCGGTACTTTTTAAACAGACACGTCCCGGTTTGCACGAAAAACCTTTCATAATTTTTAAATTCCGAACTATGACGAACGCCCGAGGCATTGACGGCGAATTGTTGCCGGATGAAAAGAGGTTAACTTCATTCGGAAGATTTTTGAGGGCAACTTCTCTCGATGAATTGCCTGAACTATTTAATGTACTTAAGGGTGATATGCGCATAGTCGGACCACGGCCACTACTCATGGAATATCTGCCTCTATACACCCATAAACAGGCACGCCGTCATGAATTATACCCCGGAATCACTGGATGGGCACAGATTAACGGACGCAACGCCATAACATGGGAAGAAAAGTTCAAACTCGATGTATGGTACGTGGATAATCAATCATTTTGGCTTGATATAAAAATAATTTTTCTTACAATTAAAATTATTTTGAAACGAGAAGGGATTAATGACCCAGAGGGGAAAACATGGTTTCCCTTTACCGGAACAACGAAAACAGAAGACTCTGATTATAATACTAAATCCCAATGATTTATATGCTGTGTAATTTCTTATTGAAAATCTTTAAAAGAAAAAAATAAAATAATAATAGTTTCAAATGGGTTTTCACATGTCGACTTATAAATTGATACCAATCGATGACCAAACTCAATGGAACTCTGCACTTGAATTATGCGGTCAGAGTGACACATACCATCTTTCTGAATATCATCTTTTAGCTGAAAAACAGAAAGAAGGCACCCCTTTTCTATTTTTTTTCCAAGACGCAGAGTATTATGCCGCGATTCCTTTTCTTCTTCGACAAATATCTCATATAGAAGGATTGGAGGATTTCACGTTATTTGATGTGACGTCCGTTTATGGCTATCCCGGTATAGTAACGAACATTAAGGAAGGTTCAACAACTTCGACATCTTTCAAAAATAATTTCCAAAAGACTCTATTGCAGATTTTACACGATAAGCGAGTAGTCACCTTCTTCAGCAGACAAAATCCTCTATTCCAAACTTCATGGCTTTTTAGCGGTATGGGAGATATTCAAGTAATGGGCAACACCGTCGCTATAGATCTTACCCGATCGATGCAGGAACAAGAAAAAAATGTGACAAAAGGGCATCGACATAATATAAGAAAAG
>JBEKJX010000333.1:0-3249 GCA_050011015.1 Smithella sp. | reverse complement strand
ATCCCCAAAACAATAGACAATGATCTCGCCGGAACAGATTATTCGCTCGGTTTTGACACGGCGGTTAATATTATTACAGAAGAAATTGACCGCTTGAGAACGACTGCCGGTTCCCACAGCCGTATTTTTGTTGTGGAAACTATGGGGCGTCATGCAGGCTGGCTTGCTCTGCGCGGCGGCGAATGCAGCGGAGCTTATATCGTTCTGATACCGGAGCATCCTTTTGATATGGAGAAAGTCTGTGAACTTCTGCGTGAAAGAAAGGGCAGGGAAATAAATTATTCCATTATCGTGGTTGCGGAAGGGGCTAAGCTCTTGGGACGGGAGGAATTTCTGAAAGACAGCCATGTTGATGATTTCGGACATATTTCTGTAGGCGGGATTGCCAATTATGTTGCCGGTGAGATTGAAAAGAAAACCGGTTTGGAATCGCGTCATATTATCTTGAGTCATCTTCAGCGTGGTGGGACACCATCTGCCCATGACCGCCTGATGGCCAGATGGTTTGGCATTGCCGCCGTTGATATGATTGTCAAGGGTGATTTCGGAAGCATGGTGAGTTTGGGGCAGGGAGAAATTACCACGGCTCCGCTTTCGGGGATTATTAATAAATTAAAACGGGTAGACATCGAAAAATATTACGATATCGAAAGGTACAACGGCAGAAGAACCATATTTTAAAAATGATCCAATAATCATTATCATTATGGAATCAGTTGTCATCAGTACTGATTATCTGTTTGAAATAAATGATGAAGTCTTAATATCATGTCAAATTCAAACTGGATGATCACATTGACACATAATGATTTTTATATTACAATTATACAAAATTGGAATGAATCGCCATTAAGCAAATCTTAAGTTTACAAAAGCTCATCTTTAAAAGTCAGCTAAAATATTTTTGGTATCTTTAATGACCTTCAATTTTTCCATCATCCCCAAAGATGACCCCAGGCAGGCTCTTCGTATTCGCCGCTTTTTCATATCATTGGGCATCTATATCTTAAATCTTTCTCTCGCTTATTTAGCCTATCAGGTCGGCATTATGTCATTGAATGTTTTTTACTGGAACTGGATTATCATTCTGGCTTTCAATATTGTTTTGTATATTATCTTTCGCACTGGTTTGAACCAGCGGATGAAAGATCCCAGTCTGACTTTTTTCCAGATTTGCGTAGCCAGTCTTGTAGTAATGTATGCAATATTTTTTGTCTATGAAGGCAGAGGCATCATTTTTTCAGTATACATACTTATACTCTTGTTTGGCATTTTCCGCCTGGATACCCGGCAGTTTTTGTATGCGAGCGCTTTTATCCTGCTAACTTATGGAATTGATATCTTTTTACTGCAAGTTTTTCGTCCGCAAGATATTTATTTAAAGATTGAAATTTTCCAGTGGTTCGGGCTGGCCATTGTCCTTATTTCCGTTTCTTTTATCGGCGGCAACATCAGTTCTCTCCGCCGGGATTTGAGCAATAGCCGGAAAGAGCTTCAATCTTCCTTGATCATGATCCGGGAAATGGCGATTCACGATGACCTGACTGGATTTTATAATCGCCGCCATCTAATGGAACTTATTGAAACCGAGAATCATCGTTCGGTGCGGACGGGATCCATTTTTTCTCTGGTTATGATGGATATTGATAAATTTAAAGATATCAACGACACATACGGACATCAGGCCGGCGATAATGTATTGATAACATTTTCGGCCATTATTCGCAGTGTTTTGCGTAAAACTGACTTTTGCGGACGTTATGGAGGCGAGGAATTTCTGATTGTGCTTACCGAAACTGATCTTCAGGACGCGAAGGTGTTTGCAGAACGTATCCGCATTTGTGTTGAAGACAGCTTTTTTCCCGATTTAGGTCCTGATTCCAGGGTTACGGTTTCCATAGGTCTGACCCAGCATCAAGCGAATGAAGATATTGATAAAACTATTTCCCGTGCGGATAGCGCTATGTATAAAGCCAAAAATGGCGGACGTAACCGGGTGGAATTCGTCGAATAATATCATATCGCTTGCAAATACCGCCTTACCGGCGGCTTTGCAAGCAAGGTACAAACCATTGACTATACGGGCCTTTTACTTCCGTAAATTCTTTATTCTCCTTGTTATTGACGGCAATAACCTTTCTTGAGTTTTGCCTGTCTTCATGATAACTTTCCAACAATATAAATTAGTTTGCATAAAATCATTTATATTGTGGCAGAAAGGAAAATCTTGAAATATTACCCGATTTTCTTGGATATTAAAGACAAGAAATGTGTCATTGTCGGTGGCGGTGAAGTTGCCGCGAGAAAGGCCGAAAGGCTCCTGGACTGCGGAGCTAAAGTTTTTGTAATCAGTCCTCAATTGGCGCAGGAGCTCGCCGCGCTGAAAGAAAAAAATGTTATTTGTCACATTGACGCCCAATACTCAGGCGCTTTAATTAACGGAGCCGCTTTGATTATCGGAGCGACGGATGATGAAAAAACCAATGCGCAAATATCCCTTGATGCCCGTTGCAAAGGCATACCGGTAAATATTGTTGACGATCCGCAAAAGTGCGATTTTATTTTGCCCTCGCTTGTGCAAAGAGGTGATCTGGCAATGGCAATAGGCACCGGCGGCAAAAGTCCCGCTCTGGCCCGCTATCTAAGAGAAGAACTGGAATCCAGATACGGTGAGGAATATGAAATACTTCTCAACATCCTGGGAAACTTGCGCGTTAAAATGGCAAAAAAAGCGGGGGTTGGAAAAGATTGGTTCAAATCTTTATTGGCGGCGGGCATACTGGATTTTATTAAAAAGAAGGACATAAAAAAAGTGAAAGAGATTGTTCGAAAAATTACCGGAGAGGAAATAGAAATTGATTTTAATTAAGCTGGAACCGATTTTATTCAAGATTGCCTTTATCCTCTGCGTTGTAAGCACAGCAGGTTATTTGCTTTCGCTCCTTATTAAAAAAATAAGGCTCGCCAAAATTTCCACCTGGATTCTGGCTGCCGCATTTGGTTTTTTAACAACTAATTTATTGTTTGTGGTCATAAATTCTGCGGGGCTTATTAATTTCGGGTCGCGTGATTTTCTTTCCCTTTGCGCCTGGTCGGTAAGTGGAGTTTATCTTATCCTGCAATTTAAAACTAAAACAAGATCACTGGGCGCTTTCATTTCTCCTTTTATTCTGTTGTTCATGATTGCCGCCGCCGGACAAGAAACAGGCAAAACTCTATTGCCTGTGAATTTGCAAAGCTGGCTGACTG
>JBEKJX010000332.1:0-3265 GCA_050011015.1 Smithella sp. | reverse complement strand
ATATCCCTGCGGTATTATTTTCTCTTTCCCTAATGATAACAACAGTACCTGCTATTTTGTCGTGCCATCCCTGTTTTTTTTTGTCAAAGGCGACCCAGATAAAACCAAGATAAAATATATTATAGACAAAATAACCCGCTGCCCTCAAAAAAGCGATTCCAAAGGAAATACTCGCACCATCGTCAGAAACTACCTGCAAGCCTAAAAGCATTTTTCCCGGTGTCCGGCCTGTTGCGCCGTGAAAATATGTAAAATAAGTAAGGTTAATGAAAATAAAAAAAATACATGAAAATATTATAGCCGGAGAAAAACCTGTGGGATCGGTTAAATCAGCAAAAAAGTCCTGACTGTTTCCGGAAATGGCTCCTGAAAAAAATGCCAGCGACGCGATCGTAAAGAGAATAATAAAAATAAAGAAGACGATTGTGCTGTCAATACTGAAAGCTACCAGACGCCGCCAAAAACCGGCATATTTATAAGTAGTCATTTTTTACCTCCCGTGATCTATTGCCAAAGATACCTTTTTCATATTGGATTATAGATATTATTGCCGCCGCCGCCGTCTCCACTTTTAGAATTTGCCTGCCTAAAGTTACCGAAAGAAATCCGGCCTCTTTTGTTTTTCTCACTTCGTCTTTGGAAAAACCGCCTTCAGGCCCGACAACGACAAAAAAATCTTTTACAGCAGCAAGAGCTTGATCCGTTAATATATCTTTAATGGTTTTTTGAGATTCTTCTTCCCAGAAAATCAATCGGAGAGCATCATTTGAAGCCGCAGAGAGCATATCCGTAAAAGATGAAATATTTAATACTTTCGCTACATGGCTGCTGTGGCAACAGCGCGCCGCTTCCCGGGCTATTTTTTGCCAGCGTGCGACTTTTAAAGAACTCTTTTCATCGGCAATATGACTGACTGACCGCGCGGCATCAAAAGGAATAATTACATCCGCGCCCAGTTCAGCGGCGCTTTTTACAATTGTATCCATTTTTCTTGCTTTGGGTATGGCCTGAGCCAATGTGATTCGTATCTCCTTGTCTGCGGCGGGGATTATTTCCCCTAACTCTATCAAAACGTTTTTTGCGGTATAGCTTTTAATTATGGCTTCGAACTCCCTGCCAAAACCGTCAAAAATATTAATCCTGTCACCATTTTTCAGACGCATTACCTGTTTTAAATATTGTAAATTATCCGGTCCCAGTTCACAGGTTGTTTTATTTTCCAAAGCTTCCGGGCTGTATATTCGGGGAATCGTCAAGATTTTGTTGTCCTTAAAATAATTTTTTTATTTTCAAATCAAAGCTCTATCTCTGTTGGCAGGGTCGCCGGCTTCGGGAACGTTTGTAAATCCGGTAGTACATCCCACAAGATGTCCCTATAAAAACAGATCATTTTTTACCGGTGAGATATGCTATGGCGGCTTTGTTCATATGCGCCTCGTTGCCTCCTCCTTGCCGCCTCGACATCATCTTTGATTTAGAAACAGTAATTTGTTTTGAGATCAAATGAAGTCCACTGCCGCTAAGCATTTGCGGATTTTTTCCTGAGCACGTAACAGACCCATTCTTTTTCCGTTATCATTTTGTGGAGTGTCAGGGGATCAGCGGAAAATTGTTCTTCGACATTTTTAGCGTCCTGTTCAATTATGCCCGAAATAATCATATATCCTTCCGGCAAAAGCAATTGAACCAGATGCGGACGGAGATTCAAAAGCAAATTGGAAGTCAGATTGGCGATGATCAAATTACGCGGTTTGTCAATGGAGACGGCATTTTTGTTTAGAATGCGCAGGGACGTTTTTACATTGTTAATGGCCGCATTTTCACCGGCAATTTCTACAGCTTTTTTATCGATATCCACGCAGATAACGTCCTGAGCGCCCATCTTGGCGGCGGTGATGCCGAGTATACCAGTGCCGCAACCCACGTCCAGAACCTTCCATTCCTTGATGGAACGGTCGTTCATGATGATATCTTCAATTGCTTCGATGCACATTCTTGTCGACGCGTGCTGACCGGTGCCAAAGGCCATTCCCGGGTCAATTTCAATTACAATGTCGCGGCTGGAAGGCGCATATCTTTCCCATGTTGGTTTGACGATTATATTGTTGCTTACCCTTATGGGCATAAAATATTTTTTCCACTGTTCTCCCCAGTCGGGATCGCATATAATTTCCGTTGTAAACGAAGGTTTTTCAAAGTCAGGAAATATTTCATCAAGACTGTCGATATATTTTTGCAAGGCAACAATTCGTTTTTCGCTTCGGTTATCCTGAGGGAAATAGACTTTGAGAGTCCCTTCAATCGAAGGTTCCGGAAAATCGGCAGCAGTATTCTGAGGCGCCAATGATTCCTGAAATACTCCCTGAGCGCCGGTTTCGGTGAGAAAATTCCCCAACGCGTCCATAAGCTCCGCGGGAGCCGATATTTCAATTTTCAGCCATTTCCCCGTTTCTTTTTCTGTCATGAATAATCCTGTCCGGGATATTTAAAATAAATATATATTCTTTTATGTAATATTTCAAGTATTCTGAAGAAAATTAGAATAGAAACGAGTCAGGTTTTGCGGTAATATGTATTGACACAAAAGGAAGTTTTTCTTAGTAATACTAAGTCGAATATAAGTTATCACCTTGCAGACGGCAGATTCCATGTAACTTAGTATAATATTACGAAAAAATGTGTTAAAGACTTTTTAGCTTTCAAAATTCTGGAGAGAGAAAATATTATGAAAATGAAAATAGCAATATTGACGGGTGGCGGAGATTGTCCCGGTCTGAACGGAGCAATCAAATGGGTTACAAAAAGCGCTCTGGATTCCAAAATAGCGGCGAACCGTTCCGTATCTTTTGAAGTCATAGGTATTGTTGAGGGCTGGAGGGGCATTACGAACGTTGATCCCGGCGATCAGAAGAGTTGTGCCCGGCACATAAAGCCTTTAGATGAAGAGATCGTTCGGGCATGGGATCGCTATGGCGGCACAAATCTGGGAACGTCGCGGACAAATCCCTTTAATCCCCAAAATGATCGTTCTGAGCGGTTGATTGATAATATCAAAAAACTCGGTATTGACGTTATTGTTGCTGTCGGCGGGGAAGATACTCTTGGTGTCGCTTATAAACTACACAAACTGGGCATCAAAACGATAGGCATCCCCAAAACAATAGACAATGATCTCGCCGGAACAGATTATTCGCTCGGTTTTGACACGGCGGTTAATATTATTACAGAAGAAATTGACCGCTTGAGAACGACTGCCGGTTCCCAC
>JBEKJX010000331.1:0-3265 GCA_050011015.1 Smithella sp. | reverse complement strand
CTGCCGGGAAATAATTTCTCTGACTCGCTGATTCTGAGAAACTTTTATTTTTAATTCAGCATTATGATTTTTCCGCATGACGGTGTTGTCGTTCTCCCTGTTAATGTCAAAAATATTGACGGGGCATTTTTTTACCGCCGCACCATTTTCCGTAATGTGGATAATTCCCAACCGGGTAAGTTCATTATTGTATATTTCTCTCTGGGTTTCATTGATGAGCGTGAAGTAAGCTTTTTCCAGAAGGGCAAGTATTTGGCTTCTTTCTTCAGGCGTAAAAAAAGAATAGCTGACCAGAGAATCGGATTGATACATCTGTAAAGCTGCGTTATAGGCGCCGCGAATTTCCATAACTGTCGCGTCCGGTTTAATATCCAGCATTTCATAATAATTTAATTGGGCAAAATCTTTTTCCATCCTCGGCCTCGAATCTGAATTCTTAAGTGATCATTTCCCTTCACAAGCTTTTTGGGTGAGCAAGCTATTGCTGAATAATATTGTTCCCTGAGAGTCAAAGATTCTCAGCGGCTTGCCATGGAGAATCTAAATATTTTTACAAATAATTAAAAAGCAATTGTTCGCCGAGGGAATTGCTCATTTTCGTGTTCAGTTCGCGCAAATCATTAGCGGCTCGTGTGTGGGGATAACGGTCTAAAAACGATACACGCTGACAGATGGCGTCGTGAACATGTTCATCATAAGAGATGTTGCCGGCAAAATCAACACTAACGCCCAGATGCTTTTTGATAATCTTGCATATCTGTTCTCCCAGAGCGGGATTATCCTGTTTGCGCAATTGGTTAAGGATAAGTTTGAATCTAAAAGAATTGAAGTCTTTTTTGATCAGCATGTATTTTTCAGGATGTTCTTTTTTAACGACAGAAATAATATGCTCCGGTTTGTTAAAGGAGTCATCAACGGACTGATGCCGCGCTTTTTTTTCCAGATCCTTAAAATCAGCTGCGGGAAAGTAATGTCGAATCCGGCGAAGGTAAATGGCGCGTATAAGCCGGTAAACATTTTCAATAGAAGTAGGCTCCGGCGTGGTAATGAATATGCCGTTTTGCGAAGCCAGAAAAAAATCAAGGGTGTTAAAAGCTGTGCCGGCGCCTAAATCAAGAACAATATATTCGTATTTCAGTTTGGAAATGGCCTTCAAAGTTTTTATTTTTTTATCATAGGGAAGATTTGCGATATCCAGATTATCATGAGCGCCGCTGATTAAAAAAAGATTTGGAAAAGGTGTTCCCAGAACAATGTCTTCCAAGACAGGTATTTTTTTTGTGATGAAATCGGAAAAACATTTTTCCGGATAGGGGACATCCACCATGGTGTGCAGATTAGCTGCGCCAAGGTCAAGATCAATAAGAAGAGTTTTTTTTCCCGATTTTGCTAAAAGTCGTCCCAGTGAACTGGCCAAGAAACTCTTGCCTGATCCCCCTTTTCCCCCTCCAATTGGCCAGATATGCACCATAAACTATCCATCATTTGATTTTGTAAAATTCATACATGATAAAATAATGATATTCAAGTACTAAGTTGCTTGTTATCAAATTTTTTCTGCCGGATAACTTCTTGACTTATTTTACATTTACCCCTAAAAAACCCTTAATGAAAGAACCATGTATCGCGAATTGGAACTGCCGTTAAGTAGTGCCGGAGTACCCATGATTGATAGAGAACCTGAGATTAAAGTCGCTCTGCTGCAGGATCAAAAAGAGGTTCATGTTGCATTAAACGGACAATTTTTTCTGTCTGACGGACGCGTGATAGAAGGCTTTCTCGCCATTTGGGCTGATCAAGGGCTGGTTGTTATCGCCGGTTCTTCAGGAAAAGAAATATTCCGGCAAAAAGAAATATTATTGGTGCCGGAAGGTAAAACGAGCTTTACCGTCTCTGACGTGAAAATTGGCATTGATTTTCACTGGCAGAGAAAACAGGAACAATCCTTTCACGGCGATTTATTTCTTTCGGCCTGCTCCGATTCCTCGTTTAATCTCATCAACGAAATACCTCTGGAAGATTATCTCGAAAGCGTTATCTCTTCGGAAATGTCCGCTGCCGCGCCGCTGGAATTTTTAAAGGCGCAGGCCGTTGTGGCCCGCAGCTGGCTTGTTGCGATGCTCGCGAAAAAGAAAGCCGCCAGGGTTTTTCCTGTGTTAAAAACTGAAAGTGAAATCGTCGCCTGGCAGGACGTTAACGATCATGAAGGATTTGATGTTTGCGCCGACGATCATTGCCAGCGTTATCAGGGAATAACGAGAATTATTTCCCAGAATGTTCATGAAGCGATAAAAGAAACTCGTGGATTATTTCTGGTTTATAATGGTGAAATTTGTGACGCCCGCTATTACAAATCCTGCGGCGGGCAAACGGAGATTTTCTCAAGCGCTTGGGAAGACGAATCTCCTGCCTACCTGGCCAGCGTAAGCGATGGGGCAAAACAACATCCACCTGTTCTATCGGAAAATGATGCAGAGAGATGGTTGAGAGACAGGCCTTTGGCTTATTGCGACACAGCAGACAAAGAATTGTTGAGGAATATTCTACCGGATTTTGATCAGGAAACTGCTGATTTCTACCGTTGGCAGATTGCCTATTCAAGAAAAGAGCTGGAAGAGATAATCAGGAAAAAATCGGGTTTTGATTTTGGCACATTAAAAAATCTTGGACCGCTGTCTCGCGGTCCCTCCGGAAGAATATTCAGACTGAAAATTGAAGGATCGCGTAAGGCAATGATTATCGGCAAGGAACTGGAAATACGCCGCTGGCTTTCACCAACTCATCTTTTAAGCAGCGCTTTTGTTGTATCAACAGAGAAAAATGAAGAAGGAGAAATCAGCCGGTTCATTTTATCCGGCGGCGGCTGGGGACACGGCGTAGGCCTTTGCCAGATAGGCGCGGCGGTCATGGCGGCTAAAGGATTTAAAGCGGAAAAAATACTGGCGCATTACTTCACCGGCGCGCAGTTAAAAAGATTTTATAAATAAATCAGAGCAAAAAAAGAGAATGTTTGTATATAATGACTGACAAAGCCAACAAAGGCAAACGCATGAATTCATACCGCAATCCCTGGTTCTGGGTTCCATCAATTTATCTGGCCGAAGGTATTCCCTACACGATTGCCATGACGGTTAGCGTTGTGCTTTACAAAGATATGGGACTGTCCAATAAGGAGATAGCTTTTTACACCAGTTGGCTTTATTTCCCATGGGTAATAAAACCGTTGTGGAGCCCGTTTGTCGATATTTTCCGCACCAAGCGTTTC
>JBEKJX010000330.1:0-3266 GCA_050011015.1 Smithella sp. | reverse complement strand
ATGATTAGGTCAGATGGTATATGGACAGCCATATCAATTGAAGAGAAAGAATAATTGGGAATAGAATAATGGAATAATGGGGAAGGCCGGGGAATTCTGAAGATCAAAAGTGAAAATAAATAGAATGAACTTACCCCAGTTTAACGGTCACTTTAAAACGTATACAGGAAATCGGTGGGACGAATATGACTAATAAAAAAAGAAATCCATTTTTAGCAGTAGCTTTGTCTATATGTGTAACTGGCCTTGGTCAGATGTATAATGGACAATTATTCAAGGCCATAATCTTCTGTTTGTTTAACTGTTTAATAACTTTATTTTTTGCAACCACTCATCTTTTACATAGTTTTAAAGGTTTTGAGGTTTATTTATCAATTGAAATTTGTTGGAGTTTATTTGTAATTAGTGATTCATTATATGTATCAATTAAGTTAAAAGAAATTAAATTAAAATCTTATAATAAGCTTTATTTCTATATTTTATTTTCATTAGTTAGTGCTCTCCTTTATGGAGCAATAGAGTATGGAATAGTATACAATATTGTTGGATTACACGATATCCATATTCCGGCATTGACCAGTATGAAACCTACCTTAGTTGCTGGTGACTATGTATATACGGATACAAAACATTACAAAACAAACAATCCTCAAAAAAATGATATTATAGTATTTAAAAATCCAAAGGATCGTTCGGCATCTTTAATTAGTCGCATCATTGCTACAGAAGGTGATTCAATAGAAATAAAAAGTAAAAAAGTATTCATCAATGGCAAAGAATACCCTGATACTTATAGCGTACATAATGATCCTTTTATTTTTTCAACAGCAGAATATCCACGTGATAATTTTGGACCAGAGATTATTTCACAGGGTAAAATATTTGTTATGGGCGACAATAGAGAGATGAGTCTTGACAGCAGGTTTTTGGGGCAATTGGATAAAAATGATATTGTTAGCAAAGTTCTATATATTTATTGGTCATGGGATGCTGTTAGGTGGCGTAGAATTGGAACTGAATTCAAATGAAAGCGAAATCCGGGGATATTATGAAAAAATGGACTCCATTATTAATTGGCTGTGTTTCAACAGGAGCGGGAATGACTTGCTATTGGCTGCTTCAACAATATTCATGTTATTTTAGAACCGTTGGTACAGCTCTGGGAGCAGGCATAGGAGCTTGGGGAGCAATAATTTTAACAAGGAAAATAAAATGAATAAAGGCAACGGTTTTATTTAATGGGGAAGGCCGGGGAATTCTGAAGATCAAAAAGGAAAGAAAAGTGAAAACAAATAAGTTGTCCCCGGATTTGGAAACCACGCAATCCGCCAAAGGAACCACCAAGGCATACTTCAAGTAGGAAAGACTGATGAATAGAACGCGAACAGGACTAAGAATCCGAGGACAACGCGGAAACCCCATTGTGCGTGAAGCTCTGAAGCGGTTTGCAAAATGGTTGCGGCAGGAATATAGTTTCCCCATAAGAATTCCTGTTTACCTCAATTATCATCGTAGTTTTATTACAGTTGAGGGTGAGGAGGCTTCGGCATCTTTTTTTGCGCCCACAGATCCAACTGTTGAGCCATATATTCGAATTGCGACTGGTGATTACGATGAGCTTGTTAGTGAGAGAGGTAAAAATAACGCTCTTGCAAGTTATATTTGTTCACTTGCACATGAAATTATTCACTATCAACAATGGATTTCTAATGGCTGCACGTCAGAAAAAGGAATTGGAAGAAAAGTTGTCTCCATCTTACGACGCTACGAGCAGACAGTTGATGAACCGTAAACTCAACAATGACGGGGTCACCCATTATTCCGATAAAGTTCATCAGGCATAATTGCTTTCCTGTGCGGATATGAAAACAACAACCTTGTCTCTCCCTCCCTTTTTGGCCATGTAGAGGGCCTGATCCGCGTTGGCAATAATGGAATCAGGCGTTGTATTCGAGTCGGGAACACAGCATATGATGCCGGAACTGATGGTTGCCCCGACTTTATTCCCCTGATGATAGATTTGCGTGGCCCTGATCTTATTCCGGACATCTTCCGCCAGTTGCCGGGCCTGATCGATATTAACGCCCGGGAGCAATACAATAAATTCTTCCCCCCCGTACCGGGCTACGACATCGGAATCTCTTTTGAAAACAGAGGCCAGGGTTGCCGCCGTTTCCTTCAAATATTTATCCCCGACCCGATGGCCATAAGTGTCGTTTATTCTTTTAAAATGATCGATATCCAGCATGATGACGGAAAGTATGCTGTTGCTGCGTCCTGAGCGTTTCCATTCCCTGTCGAATTCTTTGTCAAAATAACGCCGGTTATAAAGACCGGTCAGAACATCCGTGTTACTCAAATGCGTCATTTCCTGAGATTTTATTTCCAGCAGATATTCATTTTCCAAAGCATTCCAGTACTCCCCGTTTCCTCTGTACGCGATAAGACCCATGTAGAGCGAAAATAAAATAATCATTACGGCAAGAGTTATATTTATTCCATTGGCCAGCATAATAATAACGGCCGGAATCAGTATGGATATATTGAATATGATGGAAAGCCACATGTTTGGAATAAAAGCAACAACGCCTCCCGCGCATAAACCGCATATGCATACGGTCATAAGCATTTGCGGGATATAGTCTTTCTCCAGAAGCATGATCAGAGCAAATGTTATCCCCCAGATCAGGGGGGTAATGATTACGCTGGCGAAAAAAATATATTTATTCAATGTTTCATGACGTTCCCCCATATTTTTGGAGATCGCCAGGTGAATCAGCCGGAACAGACAAATCCCCGCGATGGACAGAAGAAAAAAAACGGAAAGATACAAATGCGTTTTATGAAGGTTGGTGGCAAATACGACAATTAATGATACCAGAACATAGAAAATAATGCCGATGGTAGAACGCCTTTTCAGGTCGTGCACCACTCGTCTATTCGTTTTGTTACGCTCAAAAGTCATAAATGTCCCGTTTATGTCTTTCGAATCATTAATGTGTTTTAGATGGTTGCCTTTAATATTAATGATTTGTAGACTTTAATGACATAAAAAACATAACATTGCCAATCTTTTTTTAATGGTCATGAATGTCATGTTTTCTTTGACTAAAGGGAATGGTTCTCCCCTTTACTGCGAATATAAAAAAGGGGCGTTTTTTATAACGCCCCTTTTAAATCTGTTATGACCTGAATGATTCTATTTCGCTGCCTGAACCACTGTCAGCACACCGCTGGTAACTGTATATGATGCTTGCGACGTAGAC
>JBEKJX010000329.1:0-3284 GCA_050011015.1 Smithella sp. | reverse complement strand
ATCATGCACATCTTCTGCATATTCTTAAACTGCTCATCCGTCAAAATAGCCCGCATATCTTTCATGGCTTTTAACATTCCCAGATGTTGGGCGGTTTTTATATCTTCAATTTTCTTAACCGCTGATGTGGCCTTATCCAGATCAAAATCCTTCACTTCCATAATTTCCATAAGCTCGATTTCGGCAATCTTCAGGTCGGCGTTGGATCTTATCTGCTTTTTCCGCATTTCAGTGTGCAGTGGTTTCATCTTCGCCATCTGCTCATCGGTAAGCCCCATCATATTTGCATGCTCCATGAACATCATGTCGCCGCCCATCTCCATACTGTTCATGGCCATCATCTGACCCTGCTCTTCTCCATGACTCTGCATGGACATATCATTCATCTGTGAAAAAGCTGGCACTGCAAAAACAACTGTCAACAACAACGCAAGTAACATTTTTTTCATAATCTTCTCCTAATGAGACCCAAGCTTCTGAAACAATGTACTCAGAAGCTTGCCGGTCGTAATGTGACTCAAACTTTAAAAGTGTTGCATATTAAAGTTTGTCAGTCGAATTTTCCAATAGACTTTGACTACTGGAAATTATCCCGCAGCAAAGCGAAAGTGGAATTTGAGACTCGTCAAGAACAAGCGCGAAAAAAGCTCAATTGCAATAATGCTATTAAGGCTTATACTTAAACGATACTCTTAATTTCGTCCGATACTCCACAACTTTTCCGTCTTCCACTCTCATATCGAGTTCTTTTACTTCAGCAATCCTTAATTCACTTAAGGTTTTTGCTGCAGTTTCAACAGCTTTTTTAGCGGCATCTTCCCAAGATTTTTCACTGCTTCCGATAATTTCGATAACTTTATAAATGTTGTTCATAATCCTCATCCTTTCTTTTAATTTTGTTAAATAAAAAATGGTTGATCGGGATATTTTCACAAGTTTAAAAATCTTCTATATAAATCGTCCCAAACTTTATTGTTCTTACTACTTACCCCAAACCTTCTTGACCTGACCGACCTTTTCCTGAACCCGGCCGGTTATCTTTTCAAAGGTACCTTCAGTTTCCAGCTTCGGATTGTCGCTTATTTTTCCGGCGACTTCCTTGACATTACCCTTCACTTTATGAAACAGGGCTTCTGCTTTGTCTTGTGTGCTCGATTTCATAGTATTCTCCTTTAAATTTTTGATTTATTTATTGGACAGGCATCCCTTCTGAATCGCTATGGAATCATACAGTGAAGCAAGGCTCTGTGACAATTCCATGCGCTTCTAAGAAAGGATACCTGTGATATGACCAAAATCATACATAAGGTTAATTTTTATCTTCGTCCATTTTAGCCGCCGCTTCCGTCGTGGACACTGTTTTGCTCATAAAAAACAGCCTGATAATGCCCCAGGCAATCAAAAAGAAGACAAACATGGCCAACAAGGTGGTCCATTCAAAAACACCCGATTGGATCTGCGAGGCATGGAAGACATTGAGAAACGGCCCGGCAAATGGATAACTGACAATGTAAATGAAACTGCTGAAACCGGCGGAAGGGTTGGCGGCAAGCAGCTTTAAGCCAAAACGAAACGCCAGTATCACTTCAATGAGACCAAGAATATACCAGACAACTTGTGTGCCGCGGTATAAAGGCTTAGTGGTTGCTGAACTGTATGATGAGTCCATATATTTTTATCTCCTTCTTTTAATTTGTTGAACACCTGTAAAAACTCTATACGCCTCTTAAGTAAGGACACTCGTATTCCAACATCCTACCGACAGTAGTTGCAACTAGCCTGCCAACAACCTGAAATAATCAGAAATCTTAATTCACCCTTTAATAGCAGGTAGTTAGATTAATAAGAGGAAATTGCAGAATATATATAATGATTCATTTGGCCTCAACATGCGGTGGAACCTCAGCATATTGAGGGATGCATTGGATTGTTCTCAACTCTGTAATTCAGAATAAATACTGTGCTTCCTTTTCTTCTTAGCCTGATACATTAGTTGGTCTACGCGGTGAACGAACGCCTTCATCTCTTCATTCAGCGTGTACTGAGCAAAACCGATACTTGCCGTTATATAAACATTTTGACCCGATACCGGTGAAAAGGCCTTTTCCATTAATTCCGCTTGTATTCTTTCCGCCATTATCGTTCCATCTTCGATTGTGGTCATCGGCAATATGATTGTAAATTCCTCGCCGCCATAACGATAGGCGGAATCGCTCTCGCGCAGGCATTGTTTCAACAGCTTGCCTATTTGAGATAACACGCTGTCCCCCTCAATATGGCCGTATGTGTCGTTGAACTCCTTGAATTTGTCGATATCCATTAACAGAATGGTCAGAGGCTGTTCATAGCGATTCGACCGCTCCGTTTCTATTTTGAGTTGAGTATAAAAATGCCTCGAATTGTAAAGCTTCGTGAGATCGTCGATTATGCTCAGTTCCCTGTATCTCTTTTCGCTTTCCCGCAGCGCTTTCAACGCATCTTTACGTTCGGTGATGTCGCGAATATTGCACTGAATTACCCTGGTGTTTCCCTCTGCATAGACATTGCTGACGAATTCAACATTAACAAGCCGCCCATCAATGGTTTCCAAAGGTAAATTATCATAACGGATGTACTCCCGGCTCTGCAATTCCAGAAATTTGTTGCGGTTGGGGATAATATCCTTAAATGGTCCCAGTTCCCACACAGCCTTCTCTATGAAACGCTCACGCGAATAGCCCAGCAACTCAATCAGAAATGGATTAACGTCAACAATTATTCCCGTATCGCAATCAAGGATAAGAATTCCATCTTTCGCCGACTCAAAAAGCCGACGATATCGGACTTCCGAAGCGTTCAGTAACTCTTGGGCCTGCTTATGCTTATTCTTAACTTCCGCCTCTTCCAGCGCTCTGGATACAGCCGGGCAAAGACGGGACAAATTAGGCTTCAGTATATAATCTTTGGCGCCAAAACGAATACATTCGATGGCCGTTTCTTCACCGATCGTTCCGGATACAACGATTAAAGGGATGTCGATATTTGCTTCCTTCAATACATAAATGGCTGAAGGAGCATTAAATCCCGGCATCATATAATCGCAAAGGATAATGTCCCATTTCTTTTCTTTAAGAGCTTTTTTCATTGCGGCAGCGGTGGCCACCCGCTCATACACCGGATTGAATCCGCCCTTTTTAATCTCACGGATTAAAAGCAGCGCATCATCTTCCGAGTCTTCAACCATTAATACCCGGAGTGATTTACCCTTCATAGAATTGCCCTCTATGTTTCGATGATCCTGATTG
>JBEKJX010000328.1:0-5834 GCA_050011015.1 Smithella sp. | reverse complement strand
CAAAAGGATTTACTCAGGAACAGCTTGCCGGAAGAATGGAAATCAGTTCAAAATATCTCAGCAGCATCGAACGCGGCAAAGAAAATCCGACACTAGATACGTTCATTAAACTTTCTGAATCGCTGGGTGTCAATATTGAAGATATTTTCCGTTTTATACAAATTGAAGATTCCGCAAAAAGAAAGTCTTTGGTTACATCTCTCGTTAATAAAGCTGATGCGGATCAGTTAAAGCTTGTCTATAAGATTCTGTCGGCGATTATTCGCTAGACTTTGGTTGATATAAAATATTTATGAAACCCAATTAATATATTAACACCTCATCACCCAGACCACACTTCCTTTATAAGATTAACGCGATAACAATTTACAAGGTGTTAAGTTAGAGGATAAACACCTCTGTTTAGATTTTAGATCTTTGAACAATAGAGAATTATGGTCGGGTTAATTGATTAGTTATCCGACAAAAATATATGGATCAATGTGTTCTCTTATCAAATTTTTTATACTATACAAATGATGCGTTGATATAGCACCTGAAAAATGGTTACATTTAAAAAAGCTAACTTCATCCCTCTTCAATATGCAATCAGGTTCATCTTTTTTTGAGTCGCGATCTTTTTTCAACAACCAATCAAAACGGTTAGTTTTCCTTTTTACTTTTCTAAGATCCACCCTCATAACAGTTTTTGGAATAAATATGATCTTTTTACCTGAATAGAGTAATATATCTTCGAGATATTGTATATGTTCAACTTCGATATTATCATAAAACCAGTCTTCTTTATCGTGTCCTGTGTTACCTGCAGTTGGTTTATTAAGTATCTCGACAAACGAAATATGGTCTGCATATTTTGAACTCAAACACATCTTTGCAAAAACTTGATGATATTTTACACCATCCTTAAATCTTAAATCTTTATTTTTATTGTATGGATATTCCTTATGAAGAAATGGGTGATGAATGTCATTCTCTTTCCAAAATGCTACTCCATCTCTGTGATATTCACGTATGAAACTGAAAAAAGGATGGTCTCCTATTAACCTTGGATAGTTTGCATCCCGTCCCAAGAAGATTACTTTTGCAACTCGAGGGTCTTGTCCTTGGTATGGTTTTTTGCGATAAATTTTTTCGAGTTCCTGAAACCCATGTTCTCCGTAATTGTCAATAGTCATTAGTTCTTTCCGTTTGATAATCTATCGTTGATCATTGCCTTGTGAATCTTCAGAAAAATTTTGAAAATATTTTTTCTTATACTTAACTAAATATTTATCCGCTTTCATTATTATAAAATCAGGCGGTGCCGGAGAAGCTAATATATCTACCTTCCATACCTTATCGCGAGGATCACTATGATAGTAAAATAACATAATATCGTAAATCAATTCATCAAAATTTTTGATATATACATTAACCTTAGCTTTCATTATTTCCGCTTTCCAAGTGGGCTCAGAGCGCAAATAAAATTCTATAAGTCTTGTAGTTGCTTGTTCTCTGGAAAGTCCTGACTTTCTAAATTTTGCATAGTTCATTACATAGAATTTTATTTGATGTTTAATTCCGCCTATTCTCAAAGCAAAAATTAAAATAATTGACGTCAAAATAATTAAAGTTAATACAATTATTGTAAGTTTTGACATGCTGATGTCCTCTCGTCTTATATATCTAAAATTGGGGGAAGATGTTTATTCTTTAAAAATCTCTATAACCTCTCATAATTTAATACTTTCACCCTGTTTGTTTGTTGTTAATTTCTGAGGATTTTTAATAAACTCTATTGTTCGATCATACTTAGACCGTATGTTTTCATCGGTGATCCGTTCTTTCATTTTGCTCAATTTTTCAATTATCGGATTTTGATTATTAATCTTCATCCATCTCCCGATTATAAGAGCAGGCAAATTATTATTAAGGTTGCTTAGATCTTTTTTTATGGGAATATCTGTATAAACATAGTCACGGAAAGTTTTAACCGGCGGCACATCCAAATCTTTAAGTCGTTTATCTGCAGAAGGACATAAAAGAAACCCTATCCAATCTTGAGCTTCTCCATACTCATATGCTTCTATTAATGCTCCTCCAAAAAATAGGTTATTTTCTCTGTCAATGTAAAATTCATCACAAGAAATAGCTCCTCTGACAGGTATACCATCTCCCTTAATTATTAAAAAATATATAAACCACCTTAATATGCTATCTATAACTTGAAATGATTCTTTGGAATCATCGTCAGTATAAATAATAAATGTATCAGAGAACCAAACATAATCGACATAATCTACATTACCAATAGATTTAACTCGATTTATTTGATTTTTTGATTCCTCTATAGCACTTGCAAGGAGTACAAAAATAGATAGATGGTTTTTTGTTTTAAAAAGTGATTTTATCCCTAAGAGGTCAAAATAAGCAACCCATCTTTTTTTTGCTAAATCTGGATTATAAGAAATGTGACTTCTCAATAACATAGCTCTCACTCGTTAATTATTTTTTATTTATCTTTGCTTGGATGGTCTGGAAGATGTTTTATCAAATATTAAGAAGAAACTACACATTTATTTATTTTCTCATTACCACTTTTTCCGCCTTAACACCATCCCACACAGACCACACTTCCTTTATAAGATTAACATGATGACGATTTACAACGTGTTAAGTTGGACGTAAAAAAACGATAAACATCGAAACATATATTTGTGATATATTATAAAAACATAATATTTGAGAAAGGAGGTTTAACAATGTCATTTAAAATAGGAGATAAAGTTCGGTTAAAGAGTGGCGGTCCGATAATGACAGTAGCAAAAGAGACTGACCCACAAGGATTTGTTGTCTGTCAGTGGTTTCATGATAATATACTTAAGGAGAATTCTTTTCAAGAAGGTGTACTACAGATAGACGAATTTTTTAAACCAGTAGGTGGAGACCGAACAACAAGATCAAACTTTATGTAAAAGGAGATAAAAAATGGTTGGTTCCGATATAACATGTCCTATATGCAAACTTACAAATCAAAGAAAAATAAATGCTCTTGAACCTCTCAAATCAATAATTGAATGTGAACGATGTGGAAGATTTACTACACGTACTGTTTTTTTAGAGATGGAATCAAAAAAAACCGAAAAGAAAAATTGTAAAATAATTGCATGGATTAGAGATTTATGTGTACAAGGATCTGACCCTCCAGAAATTCAGTTCAATTCAGATTTTTTTGAACAGATTGAAAATAACCTTCCGAATCATACACCTACACAAGGATCTGACCCTCCAGAAATTCAGTTCAATTCAGATTTTTTTGAACAGATTGAAAATAACCTTCCGAATCATACACCTACTCAAAAAAATCTTGTATTATTAAGAAATATTGCCAGAAAATCACGTTTCCCTGGAGACGATGTGACTATTACGCCGGATCGCGATTATCCGTTAGCTTGGGCAGAAAATGAGGAAGAGTTAATTTATTATTTAAATAGTTTAGTTGAAAGAAAATTTCTTAGAACAACCCAAGGACATCTAGAAATTCATAAGTTGATCAATGTGGTCATAATAACAGCTGCAGGATGGGAATTTCTTGAAAAAAATTATAAAGTAGCAGTCATTAGTAATCAAGCTTTTGTTGCAATGTCTTTTTCAGATGAATTAAATTCAGTTTGGTCAAATGCAATTAAAAAGGGTATTGAAGATGCTGGTTATAGTCCCTATCGTATTGATAAGGAACCACATTCTGACAGGATAGATATGAAAATAATGAATGAAATAAAAAATTCCCGTTTTTTGATTGCTGATGTTACAAATCAAAGACAAGGTGTTTATTTTGAAGCAGGATATGCACTTGGTCTTGGTCTACCAGTTATATGGTCCTGCAGGAAAGAGGATTTTACACATGTTCACTTTGATACAAGACAATACAACCATATTATTTGGGAAACACCAGAACAGTTAAAAGAACAACTTTATAATTTTATCTGTGTTGTAGTCGGAAAAATTTCAAAGCAATAGAAGACTTAATTTCCAGTGCAGAGGTTGACACGTTTAAGACCAAATTTAAGTAAATGAGTATCAGTATCCCAGAACTTTTCATCTCCAATCCATTCATAATTAATTTTTACTTCTTCATCAGATTCTCTGATGATTGTTGGGTTTTTTACTCCTGGAATATTGTTCATAGCATTAAGGGCGTCGGTTCCAATACTTTGATTGGATAAAAAACCTTTTACTCCTGTGCGTCTTAAAGTTATTGTGTGATGTGTCACTGATTATATTACATCCTTTTTTCGATATTTTTAGGAATATTTCTATCACAAATCACTAAAAAATCAAAATTAAATCCCTTATAAACCCACACTCCATATATATTTATAAATGATAATGATTATCAAATCATTATTTCACACCAGATACATCGCAATTCCCATCATCCCTTACCCGATTACAACCCCTAACACCCCCTTTAAAAAAAACGGAGGTAACACTCATGGAATCAGCAACACAAGAGAATAAGGAAAGTTCATTATAGATCGCTACAGGTACATATATTAATTTACGTAGAAACAATTTACCAAGAAAGGAGGAATATTTTTAAGTCATTTTCAGCAGCAATCCAATAAACATCCAATCAAAAAACAATTCAGAAAGGAGGAAACATTTAATGTTAAATCAAACTGTACTCACCGGTAATCTGGGCGAAGACCCGAAGGATTTCTTCACACCGGACGGGACTCAAGTAACGTCTTTCAATTTAGCTTTTCAGGCGGGCAAAAAGAAAACCTGCTGGATAAAAGTGGTCTGTTTCAAAAAATTAGCTGAATTAGCGTCCAGATATCTCCACAAAGGAGCCAGAATCGCAATCTCAGGGACCATCGATCAGGAAAAGTGGACGGACAAAGAAGGTAACAACCATACCACTTTTCAGCTGCTTGGAAATTCCATCGAGTTCATCAAGACAGATGGACGAGGGTTTAAAGATGGAGCAACTGCGGAAGCAATCAATGACGATGTTCCGTTTTAACGCAGGAGGTGATGAATGAAGTCTAAAACGATAAAAATAATTATTATGATTATCGCAGCAATCGCTGACATCATACTTTCCTCAAAAGGAAATAAAAACAAAGGAGGCAATAGATCATGACCAGTTCAGACGCTTTAAAAAGAAGCGAAAAATCGCAGAACCTTAAAGTGCTCCATTTGGAAAATTCTCCATGGTATTACGTCGAGTCCGAAGAAGGAAAAATCTGTTATAAAGTAGGTTATGAAAACGAAACGGAATATATCTGCAACTGCGCCGACTTTACCAGAGGTTACGCCAAGGACAAAACTTTTAAATGCAAGCACGTAATGGCGGTAATGAACTCCATTGTGGACGAGAACGCGGAAAATGTTCATTATCTGGAAAAATATCGTCCCAAGCTCGATGAGAGTTTCATCAAGAAGATAGACGACAAGGATTTCATTCTCTATTCGGGATTGCTCGATGTTGCGCATCAGAAGAATCTCTGCTCGGTTGATGTGGAGCTTATTCAATTCCCGTCAGAGGAAAATAAAAATACCGCAATTTGCAAAGCGACTGTAAAAACGATTGACGGAAAAACATTTACCGATATCGGAGACGCGAACCCTTTAAATTGCAATTCAAAGGTGGCAAAACACCTTATCCGCATGTCCAGCACCAGAGCTAAAGCAAGAGCGTTCAGAGATATGGACAACATCGGAATGACGGCACTTGAGGAGTTGGGTGATTTCAACGAAGTAATCGGCGCTAATGAAAATAACAAAGCTCCGCAAGCTTCAAAGAACAACGTAAAGAAATTTACGAAACAGGTTAAACCTGTAATTAA
>JBEKJX010000327.1:0-3292 GCA_050011015.1 Smithella sp. | reverse complement strand
TTTAATGCCGTCAATAATGATCAAACTTTGCAACGATATCCGGAGCTTGTTTTTACCGGCAGTAAACAGCAATTTATGAATACGCCATTATATTATGAATTTACCGGAACTTATGATTATTTTTACAGCGGAGAAGGACAAAAAGGACACTACATTGATTTTTCACCAACCGTTTCCATGCCTTTTAATATATCCGGCTATCTTAAAGTAACTCCGCAGTTTTCTCTCAAAGAGACCTTTTGGGACCGCGATGACAATCAAATCGGTTCAAACAGTAGAACTGGCGATACAACTATCTACAACGCGTCATTATCCTTAAGCAGTCAGGTCTCCCGTGTCTTTGATATAAATATGGGAAATTGGGAAAAAATAAGACACGAAATAAAGCCGGAAATAATCTATTCTTATGTTCCCAACGTATCCCAGGGCAACATACCTTATTATTATTTACCTGCTTTCTCACCATTTATGATGCCGGGAACAACTCCCATTACAACTGCATCCGGTAAAGCTTTGCAGGGTATTGTCGGCACTTTTTCTTCTTTTCCCGTCACAACTTCTTCATACGGTTTAGAGGGACAAAACGCCGTTGCCTGGTCCCTTACAAACACCCTTACGGCCAAAGTAAAGGATGATACCGGCGCTTACAGCTATCTGGAGTTTCTACGGCTTAAATTATTTCAAACTTATGACATCAATGAGGCCAATAAAGGCATGGAGGGGATTACGACGGAAAGAAGACCTATATCAGATGTCGGGATGGAATTTGATTTTACTCCTCATAAATATTTCTCATTTATGGCTCGCGATATATACAATGTTTATGATGGTTGGCAACAAACAAATTATGATTTGAATATCAAAGACTGGCGTGGCGATTCGTTATCAGTCGGTTATCGTTATACCGTTGATTCTGTTGAAGAAATAGATTTCAGCTTAAAAGCGCTAATTGCAAAGAATATTGATGCCACATTTATTTCGAGACACGATCTGTTTAATTCCCAAACAATAGAAAACACGTTGGGATTTGTTTATCACAAACAATGCTGGAGCATGGGGTTAGATCTTACCCAGACTTCTACCGACACTAGATTTTTATTGAAATTCTCACTGGCCGGCTTTGATAAGCCGGGACCCAAGTAATTGTTTTGGTATAATAAAAAAGTCCGGGTTTTGAAATATCAGTTTGCTCATTTGAATCAAACAAGCCTCAACTCCAATGTTTATAATAAGCGATTATTGAAATCTGATTTGCGAAGGTATTATGAATACATTTATATTAGCCGCTACCAGTTTTACCATTGCCATTTCGCTTCTGATTACCGGTAAGAAGGATAAGCTGCAAGAGTCTTTTTCCGGATTATGCGCGGCTGTCTTTATTGTACAAATGGCAATTTTTCTGGGGAAGATATTTCCTCCCCGCGTCCCGTTAAAGATTGAACATCTCGGAACTCTGGCAGTTGCGCCATTGGCGCTTGGATTCTTACGATATCTGATTCGAAATAAATCCTTGATTTCCCGGAGATTGTTTATTGTTGTCACTTTCGCAAGTCTGTCCGGAGCTCTTTTTGTTTTTACTCCATTATCCGGATGGTTTTATTTTTATGCAGTAATATTAGCTTACACACTCTTGGTTTTGGGATTCTGCTATATCGCCCTTATGTTATATGTGAGTAATTTACAGCATGGTAATGAAAAAAGACGTCTGGGTTATTTGCTTTTCGCGTGTCCCATCGCTCTGATTTTAAGCAATATGGATTTATTGAATTATTGGGGATTCAACTTTCCGGTGATAAATGGCATTGTTTTATCGGCTTTACTTTATTTTATTTTGCTTGTCATCGCTTACCCGCAGTTGCGAGAACTTCATGATTTCTTCGCCCGGTGGATGGTCATTTTTGTCAGCACGGTTACCGGCGCCGTCATTTTTTATTTTGCAGCCTTATTTTTTGGCGGCCGTCCTCCTTCCGTTACCGGATTATTGATAGCGTCTTTTCTCGTTTCCATTTCTTTTTCACCGATGAAAATGATTTTGAGAAAAATATTCAGTTACTTTTATCCCGAAAGCAAAGATATTTTCACTTCTCTTTATGAATTTGACGAAAAGCTGGAAAGAGAAAAAGCCCTGATGTTGGCTGAAATGGCGCCGGTTTTCGCTCATGAAATTCGCAATCCGCTTGGTTCGATCAAAGGCGCGGCACAGTATTTGAAATCAGAAGCCTCTACTGAAGAACAACGGGAGCTCCTGAATGTTATTGTTGACGGGACTGACAGGTTAAACACCGTTGTCAGCAAGTTTCTTGATTACGCGCGTCCATACAAGCTCAACCTTGAATACCAAAACATCAACTTGATTATTCAAAAGGCTATCTCCATTATCGCTGCGAACAAACTGGTGGAAAAAATAACGATCGTTCAGGAACTGGATAAAAATCTTCCTGAAGCAAAGGTAGATGAACAGCAAATTATGCAGGTAATTTTAAATATAGCTCTGAACGCGATCGAATCAATCCCGCAGGGCGGTATCCTGACCTTTCACACGTCAGGCATGGAATCAGGGGCAGAAGGAGCAATATGCATAACGATTCGTGATACGGGAACGGGAATAAGTAAAAGAGAAATAAAGAATATCTTCAAACCATTTTTCACGACTAAAGAAAGAGGCGTCGGGCTGGGTCTGGCCATTTGCCAGAAAATAATTAAAGAACACGGCGGCCATATCAAGGTTAAATCAACTCCAGAGGAAGGTTCTGTATTCATCATTAAACTTAAAACAGCCGACTGAATTAAAAAACTGATGTGAAAATTTTTATTACGAGCCGTCTTTTAGACGGCTCGTAATATTATAATCAGGATTCCTCCGGCATGCAGCAGGTTGTTTTGCTAACAAAGTTGGCTTTCAGGGCGGATGGTATAAACACAATCCGGCTTGATTTAAATTCTAAAGCATAATAATTATGAACCATGAAAAAAATTTTAATAGTTGATGATGAATTGAATATGCGCCTGGTTTTGTCAGCCATGCTGAAGAAGGAAGGCTTCGAAGTATCTTCGGCTTCCAATGGACTTGAAGCACTGCAAATTCTGAAATCAAGTAAAGTCGCCGTAGTTATAACCGATTTGAAAATGCCGGATATCGACGGGATGGAATTGCTGACCCGTATTTCCAAAAAATATCCGGAAATTCCCGTAATTATGATTACCGCCCACGGCAGTATTACCACTGCCGTTGAAGCTCTGAAGAAGGGCGCGTTGGATTACATTACCAAACCGTTCGATCTCGACGATTTGA
>JBEKJX010000326.1:0-3292 GCA_050011015.1 Smithella sp. | reverse complement strand
CTCCATGCGCTTGGCGATCCCCGTGAAATAAAAGAATCTTATGATAACCTAAGAGTTTCTGGGAAAAGTCTGGGGGTTGATATGCCTGTGATGGATAGTTTCGAGGATGACATGGAAAAGTTTGCAAATTCTTCACTACGATGATTTTGATGAAATAACCTTAGAGTCCTATTATTTTGTTTCCCAGTCAGTTTTCATTTAATCTTCTTGAGTCTTTGCTAGTACAGCTGGCACCTGACTGGCAAAAAATCGTTTTATTGGTTAGTTTCAAGGCGATAAAAAAGAAAAGATATAATTTGTTTGTATATATAGAGATGTGAAATCAATGATTTTTTGTGAATCGACAGGATTTATTCATCTGCGAAATCTGCGGATCGTTATTCCATTCCCTGCAATGAGTTATATGATTCGGAGGAGGGGGGATCGGAATATCGAGCAATTCTCTATCCTGTATAGAATTACGCAACCTGGCCAATCATTTTACTGGCACCTGGCTGGCGGAAGTTTTCCGGGAAAAATCGAAATTTTTGGTTTAAAAAAGTTCATAATTTCTATTTTCAATTGTTATTACCAAACTATAATTATTTAACTATAGAATTTATATATCTTGTAAGGATATAAGAGCCATTAAATTGTAGATTTAACATAGGTTATAAAGGGGGCCACCCTAATTGTCAGGTGAATACTAAACTGTAATTATTCTATTACTCTCGAATACACACCCTAGTCATCTATTCCAAAATAACTAAGTCTTCTTGGTTTATCTGTTATCCTCTCCGATTTTATCAACCAATATTGTTCATCAATTTCAGATATACACCTATCTATTTCATTAAAAATTTCAACAGATGAAAATCTCAATAATAAAATACCTTTTCTAGTTAAATATCTATCTCTTTTTCGGTCATGAATATATTGAGACTTATTAGCATGGTATTCTAAACCATCGCATTCAATCGCCATTTTGATATTTGTGTTTGTATTTATTAAGAAATCAATTACATACTTATGCTGAGAATTATAAGCTTGATATTGAGGTATTAATGAAAAATTTCCATCTTTCAAAGCTTTCTCCATTATTTTTTCGATTGGAGTTGAAGGCGCAAGAGATTTCCACGTTATATTATTCCTCCTTTTAATACTAATTAAATTGTTAAGGTTCGTTTTATTAAATGCAACCACTTCATTTCCATTTGTATAAGGATATATATCATCAACTAAATTACAAACACAAATATGATGATTCTGTTTTGTTTGTGGACAGATATTTTGTTTCTTTTCGTCAAAATATTTCTTTGAACAAATATCAGACATTGAAAAAGAAAGGCCACTTGCTAAACATTCAATATTAATATTGCCCGACTGATTAATTTTGTATTGGGATAAATACTTTTCTAATTTTTCAAATAATTCTTTTTCATTAATATTCATAAAACAATTTTTATCAATCCAAGAAGTGATAAAATCTATTGCTTTAAGGTAATTGATTTCTGAAAACATTTTGTTACGAAACATAAAATCATGAAACATTCTATCTCTAAAACATCTATAATCATCTGGTATTCTATCATTATTTGGAATACCATATTTCAAAATAAAATTTTGTAAATTGTCAGAATCTTCTTTCCACTCTCCCCATTCTAAACTAAATATTATAAATCCAGATGAGCCACTTCTTCTTTTCATTATTTTATCATCATTTGCCCAAATCCTTAAAATATTTTTCAGCCAAGAATCATCCCCACTTATTTCTATGGTATGCCCAATAGATATAATAACTTCTTCAGTGCCATAAAATACTTTATATCTTTTGAAATCGTTACTTTCATCAATTACTTTAAAGAAAAGATCGAAGATAGAACAAAAGAAATTAAATTTTTTATTCAGGTCCTTATACATAATTTATCCTAGAATTTTGAATAATATATACCATTTCTCTAACCAAGATGACTTAAACAATTGAGAAACAAACATTGCAGTTATTACACTTTGTCAATCTGTGTGTAGGTTAAAACAGTTCGAGGTCATTTTTTGGTAAAGAATAAACTTCAAAAAATGTTTCATTAAAAGCATCAATTATTTTAAATACATAGTCTAGTAATTTTAAACAATCATCACTATTTTCTGATTTTAAAAGTTCAGTTCTATCTGGTTTAATTGTAATATTAGACTCAGATTCACTTATATATTTTACGAAATCTGTAAGGTCAATTTGTTGGTCTAATTGAAATTTAAATTTAAACAAATCATTTTTAATTTCTATATCATTTGAAGAAACAGAAAATTCCAATATCATCTGGCCCTCCATTATTTTACTTTCGCTATGTTATACTTATCCATTCGATTTTTAAATGCAATATCTCCACCATCTAGAATCCGACAAGATTCTTTTCTTATAAAATCATTTTCAAGTCCACCCTGAGTAAATTTAAAATTACCATCCAAATTTTCAGCTATTATAATATTCTCCGCATCTCCATATATGGCTATGCTTGGATTATGAGTAACAAGAATTATTTGTATTTGTTTTTTAAGTGCCCGTAATGATGTAACAAGGTCTTTACCAATATATTTATTATCGATATTATCTTCAATTTGATCAACTAACAACACGCATACCTTATTTCCAGATAAAAAACCATTCAATTTTATATCGAGAAACATTGATGCTTTCTTCCCTTGTGATGTTGAATCTGAACTTACTGGAATATCTCCATTTTCAACAATAACAAACTCTTTTTTGCTTTTTTTATTCTCAACAAACTCTGTTATTTTTTGCTTAAATGTTTCCGGATATTTTCCATCATTTACCTTTCTTTTTATTCTCACATCAGTAAGTGGATCAGCCATATTACATATATTTTTATAAATTGGAACTCCTTTTTCATAATTATTAATACTTTGAATAAACAATTCTTCTATAATAATTTCTTGATTAATCTCAAAGTTTAATTTAGAAACAAAAGAATATTTACCATCTTTATTTACCTTATCGATAACTTTAATGCTGATTTTTTCGATATTTGTACATGCTTTCCTAAGTTGAAATTTTGCCTTGAAGAAAGATTTATAATCAATTAAATCTTTTTCTAATTTTTCTTTTGCATGTTCAATTTGTTGAAGTTCTTGGGCTAGTTCTTCACGAATGTATTTATCAAGAATACTTTTAAGTTTATCGATAAACTTATTTTTAAGTATTATTTTTTTCAATAATGCCTTTACTTGGGTTACTTTATTAGATAGTATTTTTATTGTTTTGTTTATTTCTTCAATTTCTAAATCAGAGAATACA
>JBEKJX010000325.1:0-3303 GCA_050011015.1 Smithella sp. | reverse complement strand
AACTTTATTAAACGCTTGAAAAACTTTTTTTGAGGTCTCTTTATCTGCATACTGCCGATCATTCATACCCAACATTTCCTGTTTGGAGTATCCAAGGATTCGGCAGAATGAATCGTTGAAAAAGGTGAAGTTGCCGGCAAGATCCACTTCGTAATAACCATCTTCGATATTTTCAAGAATGGTTCGATATTTTTCCTCACTCTGACGCAATTCTTCTTCGGCTTTTTTGCGATCAGTAATGTCGTGGTCAATTCCTTTAAATCCTATTGGTTTGCCTGATGAATCTTTTCTTAGCGATGCCGATCCTTCAATATACATTTTGGTTCCATCTTTTTTTATTATATGCCAGGCAAAATCTTCGAAGGGTTCTCCTGTTAGATAAACTTTGCTGTATGCCTGAAAAACTCTTTGTAAATCTTCTTTGTCCGTGTAGTGCCGGTAATTCATGCCTATCAATTCATCTTTGGAATATCCCATGTGACGGCACACGGTATTGTTGACAAAAGTAAAATTGCCGGCAAGATCAAGTTCATAATAGGCTTCCTGCATATTTTCAAGAATGGTTCGATATTTTTCCTCGCTTTCACGTAACTCTTCTTCTGCCTGCCTGCGTTCGGTGATATCACGGACATTCATGATAAAACCTGCGACATCCGGATTATCCAGGAGATTTTTCCCCAGTCCCTCCAGACAACGTTCCGAGCCGTCTTTGCATACTATGCGGAATGCATTGGGAATCGCGGATTCTTTTACCAGAATAGCCTTGCCGTAATCAACGACAGCGCGTTCAACGTCATCAGGATGAATAAGCGAGAACCCGCTTCGACCGGTTATTTCTTCAGGCTTGTATCCGGTAAAACGTTCGACAGAACGGCTGCAATATTTTATGTCGCCGTTTTTATCCGTAATGATAATGATGTCTGAAGAGTTTTCTGTAATCTCCTTAAAGTATTTTTCACTCTTCCTCAGCAGGTTGAGCACCTCTTCCCTTTGAGCCTCGGCCTGCCTGCGCCCGGTATTGTCATGGAAAAACCCCAGAATATATGTTTTTCCGGAAAATGTGATAGTTGTGGAATTAACATCAGCATAAATAACAGTTCCGTCTTTTCTCTTAACGGGCAAATTTTCGGATAAGGTTATTTCCCCTTTTACCATCTTTTCAAAATGATCAATAATATAAGGAATATCTTTTTCGGGATGAATATCCATGACCCCTAAATTTTTGATTTCCTCCAGGCTGTAGCCAAGCATCCGGCAAATTGCAGGATTACCACTGTGGAACTTCTTGCTTCCGATATCGGCTATTAATATCCCATCAGCAGCATTATCAAAAATATTAAAAAAATTATTCTCATTGGCCCGCGACACTTCAAGTTCTACCCTCTTGTTCTCGGTGATGTCTTCAATGGACAGAAGGATAATCCGCTCTTTTCCCGACGCTCTTTTAATTTGCCGGGCATGCAAAAGCATTGTGCGCCTGCCAATGGTTGCAAAATCATGTTCAACTTCATAGTTGTCAAAGGTTGTCTTTTGGGGAAGAATGATTTCCAGCAGTTCCCGCAGTTTGGGAATATCCCACTGTTTATCGCCCAGATCGTAAATAAGCTGTCCCTCGGTCTCTCCAGGTTTTACCTTGAAAAATTCATAGAAGGAACGGCTGGCGGTGATCACCCTTAAATCGTGATCCAGAACGATTAAGGGTTCATGCACGGTGTTGATGATGCTCCCGGCATATTCGAGGGCTTCATTTAAAGAAGTCCTTTTTTGACTCCGGGCATGCTTTGTTTTGGATTGATCATTCATCGGGTTGCCCCCGTACTAAAATGATCCGGAAGGTTGGAAAATTAACCAGTGACTGCTATGACCGCTTGAAGATTTCTTATCATAGCCATATGACGTATTTCACTAAAAAGATAAACTTATTCTTATAATATGTCAATGGAATATTACACCTTCGTATAAGGTGCAATATCGCTATTTATTGATCGCAGGGTTGTTCGTAAATAGTATTCCACCAACATTTTTGTTGATATAAAAGACCTCGTCTGTTATATATTTTCCATTCTTATCAACTGATTACCGATCATTCTAACTAATCCTGGACTGGAGGCTAACATGGCAAACGTTAAAGCAACTGACATCGTCATCATCCGCGAAATGTTTAAGGACAGGGGGGATAAGGAAATCAATGCACTGGCCCCCGTGCTCAAGCCCGAAACATTAAAAATCCTGAGATCCGCTCTCGCGATCAATTGGGTTCCTATCGAAGTTGAAGCGGAAATACTGCAGGAAACTTCCAAATTGTTTTACCCCAATGATCCGCGGCCTATATTTCAACTGGGATATAAAGTGACCGGAAAGAATTTTACCGGCATTTACAAGTTTTTTCTCAGGATTCCCAGCGTTGCCTTTATCATTAAAAATATTTCATCAACCTATAATACACTGCTTGACACAGGCGTCGCCCGGATCGATGACTGGACTTCAAACGGCGCGACATTTGTCATCTCCGGCCTGCCTGAATTGCCGGTTGTTCACAGAGAGTATATCTGCGGCATGATATTAGGCGTCCTGGAATTAACCGGAATCAAGAATATTAAAGTGGAAAAAGTACACAACAATCCTAATGAATGGAAATGGAAAATAAGCTGGACATAAATCTTTCCATAAGCGTTCCTGGGTTTTCACTGACTTCCTTGTCCGAGTCGAGTCCAAAACGGTTCGACCGGACTTATTTCAATGAATCCCGAATATCATTTCAATTTCTCGCGCGGATATGCCGATAAGTCGGCATAATGTTTCTTTACGTTATCTATAATAGAGATCACAAAGAGCAAACATGAAAAAGAAAATTAACAAAGCGCAGAAAATGAAAACCGGATCCCGCAGCGCAGGCAGCCGAAACAAATTGATTGAGGCGTTAAAGCGCCAAAACGAAGAAAAATACCTGTCTATTCTTGAAACCATTGAAGATGGTTATTATGAAATAGACCTTGCCGGTAACATTACTTTTTTCAATGATGCTTTATGCAGAATACATGGACGTTCCGCCGAAGAATTAACGGGTTTGAATTACCGGCAATACCTCGATAAAGAAAATATTAAAAAAGTCTTTCAGGCTTTTAAAAAAGTATACAAGACAGGAGAATCCCGCAAGGGATTATTCCTGCCGGTTACACGCAAAGACGGAGCTGAAATATATGTGGAAGTATCCATATTCCTGCAAAAAGATTCTTCGGGGAAACCCGCAGGTTTTAGAGGAATTATTCGAAATATTACGGAACGAAGGAACGCGGAAGAAAA
>JBEKJX010000324.1:0-3327 GCA_050011015.1 Smithella sp. | reverse complement strand
ATTTTTCCCCGGTGTCTGGTCAGGATGTTTATATGACGATGAGCATCGGTCTTGCCCAGTACAAGCAGCAGGAAGATATTAAGGCCTTCGTTCACCGGGTTGATCAACTCATGTACCGGGCAAAGAAGAAAGGAAAAGGCAATATTTGTTCAGAATCATGACGGTGAATCTTACAACTGTAAGTAACGTCATAAAACACTGGTGAGCATGCAAAAAAGGGAGGTGTATTATGGAGAAAAAAATCGGGGAGTCGATTAAAGGCGGTCTGATCGGAGTCTTGAAGGGAACCAGGGATGTGGCCGTAGGAATCGTCGAAGTTGTCAGCGCCACGACGGTAAAAGTTCTGGAGGGCGTAAAAGACATAGAGACTTCTCTCGGCGCTATTATCGGCGGTGCAATCAAGGTCGCGGGAGATACAGGAGCGGACCTGACAATTGTTGCCAAAAATGCGGTATTGGGAACAATCGAAGTAGCGAAAGATCTGGGATTATCCGCGGAGAAAGCCGCTTCCGCGGCGGCAACCGGGGCCGTTGAGGCGGGGGAGGGGGATAGGGATTCTAAAATTAATCTCAAAGAGTAATCAATTCTACAGACTGCGGAACAACAGGAGCGGGAAAATCCGATTTCCGAATCGGCAGAATTGTTTGTTACACCTACGAAGGTTCAGTTTTGGAGAGTCGTCAAAGTTGAGAATTACTAGTTGAAAGCAACGAAGTAACTAAAAAATCTTAAAACATCTCCCATATATGTTGCCAATGTCCCCGTTTACTCACTTATTCACAATAGAATGTTGTCATTATTTACTAATTTGCCAGAGTCCCATTCTTGTTCCTTTTGCGCTTTTCCACTTTCTCCATTTGACTTTTAGCTAACTTTTCACCTGCATTGATTTGTTCAATAGTCATCTTTTTTTTAAGGGCAGATAAATGGTCTTTCGCTGGCCAAAAACCCAATTTAATTGCAACGCTATAAAGAGAATAGGCTTTTGCATAATTTTTTTGTACTCCTTTACCATCTTCGTACATACCACCCAAACAAGCAAAAGCAAGCGAGTATCCTTGATCCGCTGCTTTAGAGTACCATTTAAATGATTCGGAGTAATTTTTTGATAATCCATATAGCCCCAACCCAAAGATTTCTCCAAGTTGAACTTGAGCTTCTAAATATCCCTGGTTGGCTGATTTTTTTGTTAATTCTAGCGCTGCAGCATAATCCTGTTGAACGCCATCACCTGCTGCATACATAAGACTTAATCGATATTGAGCCTTAGCTTCTCCTTTATTGGCATTTTCTATTATGCGTTCTTCAGCTTGACTCGCTCGGCAGACAGAACTATATAATACGAATAAAATTGCGATTAACAGGAGTCCACTCTTTACAACTAACTGTTTTATATCATCAGTGAATAAATGAATTATCATATTTTCTCCATGCACTTCCTTATAGAATTTTTTATACCAACGCAGAGTTTACACGTTACATATTGCACTGTTCTGAAAGACGTGTTGAAAATAGTTACCTGAACAATTGTTTTTTCTTTAAAATTAATACGATCATTGCGAAGATCAAACAACCCGCAAAAATGTATGTAACTATCCATCCCATTGTCCTAGCAGAAGGATCTTGAATCATTTTCCAAAAAAGACTAAAAAATGAAGCGCCAAGCAATACATTTACTAACCAAAGTGACCATTTCTTTAGTCTTAATAAACCAAACCCTCCCGCAATTAAAATAATAGACACTATCAAACGCGGTAAAATAGAAGATTGATATTTTTTAACACCAATGAATAGAGCTATTAGAGTAGGTAATAACGTGAGGAAACTGTAAGTTATTAGAAAAATTGCTATTACTTTAATCGAAAAAGGAATTTTTATTTTTTCCATGTTGTCTCCAACAATATTTATAAAATTTATTTTTTCAACCTTTATCTAATTTTATAAAAATATTTATTTATATCAATATAAAGACAGATAATGGTTACTTGATGTTTTTTGAAGATGGACTTTCTAACTATTACTAGTTGTAACCTAGCATAAAATAGAAAATTGATAAACTGAAAAGTACAGGAAGAAGGGTGTAAAATAGAAATCAGTCGGAGCGTAGCAATAGGCTGTATTTAATTGTTATCAGTTTTTCGTTTTTCAATAACAACATCAACTTCAGGATATTGTTCCACCGGAAGTTTGTAATTTTTGAGATGTTCTCTTCGCATTTTATAATGTTCAGGCTTTTGTGAATCATTAAACTTTGATGGGGTACCGCCTTTTTTTAATGTATTTTCTCCAATGCAAAATATTGTAGAACCCACAACCAAATGTGGCTGGTAGAAATTGGCAATATCAACTTTGGTTCTGCCTTGATCGTCCAAAATAGCATCAACTGGATTTGGAGAATTCCAATGACAGAAGACACCGTAATGATCATAAGGGTAAACTATCCGCATGGGATAATTTGCTGCTGGGCGACCTGTATTAGTTTCTTTGGCAATAATTTCGTACTTGTAAGTATTATAGGATATATAGCCACCACACCCTATAAATATAAATAATATTAAAAAGAGTAGTATTAGTTTTTTCATATTATTCCTTCTAATAACAATATTTATGCAGTCTGTATAAATCGGGTTTGTATTTATTTTAATACAATAAAATGAAGATGAAGATTTAACCATTACAGCTTCCCCTATTTGAACCATTTCATAAAAGACTTCTTAATGATTGAGTTCTTTAAAAGCGCCTTTGTTATTTTTATATAATAATTGATAGTGTTTATAAAGCTTGTCATACACAGCCTTGTTGTCCGGATTTGGTTTATAGAGGTTCCCTTTTTTCAGCATCCTGCCGATCTCATTAAAATTCCTGTAAATTCCGAAAGACACCATCGCGATGGTCGCGGCGCCCTGAGCGGATGCCATCTGTGGATTCATCATCTGCACAATCGGTTTCTGCAAGACGTCTGCAAAAATCTGACACCATACGTCGCTCTTCGAAGCACCGCCTATTAATCGGACTTCATCTGTGGTTGGCCTGGTTTTTTTAAGTGACATTTTTTCTACGAATTCCATTCCCCAGCGGATGTTAAAGGCAACCCCTTCCATTGCCGCCCGGCAGAGATCGGCTCTGGTTGTATTGGTGCCGATGTTGAATATCTGACCGCGCAGGTATGGATTATTGATCGGTGATCGCTCTCCGAAAAGCCATGGCGTAAGAATGACATGATTCGCTCCCGGAGGTGATTTTATTACTTCCCTGTCCATCATCTTATATATTTCAGCTGCTGATTTATCTTGCGTTAACTCAGCGGGATACATGATGTTCCTGAGC
>JBEKJX010000323.1:0-3379 GCA_050011015.1 Smithella sp. | reverse complement strand
TTTTGATTTTAGATGAAGTTGACGCCGCTTTGGATGACGCCAACACAAATCTTTTTAACCGTTTGATTAAGGATGTTGCTGAAAAATCTCAAGTGGTCATGATTACACACAACAAGAGTACAATGGAAGTTGCCGATACGCTCTTTGGCGTGACCATGCAAAAACATGGGATATCAACTCTGGTTTCCGTCAATCTCAATTAATACCCATTCTCAAGGAAGTTTTTGCCATGCTGGCGAAAATTCTCGGCAATGTTAGATTCTATTCATTATGTGCTCCCCTAAAAGGAATTTACTTCCGATCAAAGCGCTATTTTTATTGCCGTCGTTGCCGGTTTCCTCAACGCCTGTAAAATTCGCTTCGTCGCCTTAAGCCCAGCCGCCTCAATATCATCTTTGATTTAGAAATGGTATAATACATATTTACTTCTTCATAAAAAGTAGTTATTAACTAATCATCACAAAGGAAAGGTATTATTATGGGGAATATAGGTTTTTTTGAAAAATTAAAAACAGGGCTGGCCAAAACACGAAATGCCCTGACGAAAAATCTGGATAATCTTATTTTCGGTAAAAGGGTCATAGACAAAGAGCTTTTTGACGAACTTGAAGAGCTTCTTATTTCGGCGGATATGGGGCCCCAATTTACTTACGATTTAATAGATGATGTCAAGCAGCGGGTCAGCCGTAATGAACTGAAAAACGCTCAGGAAATAAAAAAGGTTTTGCAGGAGCGGATGACCGTTATGTTACAAAAGATGGAGAAGCCCATGACCATTCCCAGCGGAAAGCCTTTTATTATTATGGCAATCGGGGTAAATGGCAGCGGCAAAACAACTACCATCGGCAAATTGGCCAATTTACTGAAAAGTAAAGGTCACGAGATTATGCTGGTTGCCGCCGATACTTTCCGGGCGGCGGCTGTCGAACAGTTGGAAGTGTGGGGCTCGCGCGTGGATGCGCCGGTTATTAAGCAAAAAACGAATGCCGATCCTGCAGCAGTTGTCTTTGACGCTATGACAAAAATTAAAGCGGGTTATTCAGGCGTTGTTATCGTGGATACGGCCGGGCGATTGCATACTCGGGTAAATCTGATGGAAGAACTCAAAAAGATAAAAAGAATTATTGAAAAGGAACTGCCGGGGGTTTTTCTGGAGATATTACTGGTTCTTGATGCGACAACCGGTCAGAATGCCGTTATTCAGGCGAAGATATTTAAAGAAGAAATCGGAGCGACCGGTATTGTTTTGACCAAGCTTGATGGAACTTCCAAGGGCGGCGTAGTTGTAAGGATTGTCAGTGAACTTGCTTTACCCGTTCAATATATCGGAGTCGGTGAAGGGTTGGATGATTTGCGCGTTTTCGACAGCAATAATTTTACCAGGGCACTTTTGGATTAAATTATTGAGCAATTTCTTATGAAAAAAATCTTTGCCATAGGAGATATTCACGGTTGTCTGGAAAAGCTCAAAGAGCTAATAAGTAAGATTAACATTGATCATCAAAATGACACATTAGTCTTTATTGGCGATTATATTGATCGTGGCGAATTTGGCCCGGAAGTTGTTGATTATGTTATCCGGTTGCAGAATGAATATAAAAAAGTAATATGTCTCATGGGTAATCATGAGCAAATGCTGACGCATTATTTGGAAGGTGTGGATGAAGATATGTATTTGAATAATGGCGGCAGAAATACGCTTCATTCCTATGGGATTCTTCTTTCGGATAATACTGAAAAAAGAAAACATAAAATTCCCGCAAAGCACCATATATTTTTCGAATCGCTTTTGCCGTACTATGAAACTGAGAATTACATCTTTGTCCACGCCGGCATGAAGCCCGGATTGCCGCTGAGAGAGCAGACAGTGAATGATTTGTTATGGATACGGCACGAGTTCATGGAAGCGGAGGATGATTTCGGTAAAATAGTTGTTTTTGGCCATACTCCTTTAAATAACCCTTTAATTAACAAAAATATGATAGGTATAGATACCGGAGCGGTTTACGGCGGGAAACTTACCTGCGTGGAACTGCCGGAAATAAAGATTTATCAGGCGTAAATATGAAGATTATCGAATGTGTGCCGAATTTCAGTGAAGGACGCGATCAAAAAAAAATCGCAGCGATTGCCAATGTTTTTAAATCATTTCCCGGTGTTCGGCTAGCCGATTTCAGCGGTGATGTTGATCATAACCGGAGCGTTTTTTCTTTTTTGGGAAAGCCGGAGGATGTTCTGGAAGCGGCACTCGCCGCTTGCGGCAAAGCTGTGAAGTTAATTGATATGCGCGAACAAGCCGGAGTGCATCCGCGTCTGGGCGCTGTTGATGTTGTGCCTTTTATCCCGTTGGCTAAGGCGACGATGAAAGATGCCGTTGATTTAGCCCATACCTTCGGACATCAATTATATGAGCGTTTCGGTGTCCCCGTATATTTCTACGGCCAAGCGGCAATGGTTCCCGGGCGAAATGAATTAGCCGATGTCCGCCACGGCGGCTATGAAGCTCTGCAAAATAAAATGATTAATCCTGATGACGCTCCCGATATCGGTAATCCCGAGTTTAATGCGCGGGCCGGCGCAACTGTTGTAGGCGCGCGTGAGCCACTAGTTGCTTATAATATTAATCTAATTTCCGATGATTTACGTCTTGTACGAAATATTGCTTCGCAAATCAGGGAAAAAAACGGCGGATTGAAAAATGTCCGGGCAATCGGAGTAGTTTTGAAAAACCGTGGTCTGGCACAGGTATCCATAAACCTAACTAATTGTAAGGAAACACCTTTCAAGGTGATTTATGATCAAGTGGAAAAGCTGGCGGCCGAGCGTGGAGTCGAAATATTAGAGTCGGAATTAATAGGCCTGGTGCCGAAATGCGCCTTTGCCGGCACTTCGCCCCAATACCTGAAACTAAAAGATTTTGACAAGGATCGACTTTTGGAAACGCATCTGAAAACTTTAGAAGATTAATCTGCTTTTTTTTATTTTTTCTTCACTTCTTTTTTTCTGGCTTTGGCCATTGCTTTGATAAGTTTTTTATCGGGCTTTTCCGCTGAGACAGGCCTGGTGGAAGATGATTTTTGCTTTAGATGATTTAGAGCAACGCTAGTCGTTGAATCAGACAAAAGTATGCCTTCATTTGGCAAATACGATTTCTCCTCGCGGCGCTGCCGGATTTTTCTGGCGACGGCCTCTGCTATCATCTTGCCGAACTGACCGATAAAGCCAGCAATGAGGACAAGGGCGATCCATTTAAGGACAGACCACGAGCCTATGTATCCCAGAATATCTGTCATATTTAAATTAACACCCTAATTTAAAGTAAGTAATTGCCTTGGATTATCAAAAAGGTAATCGGGCTTGGCCGCGGCCATTTTTTCTT
>JBEKJX010000322.1:0-3386 GCA_050011015.1 Smithella sp. | reverse complement strand
ATTCAGGAATTATTTCTTTCTCTTTAGTATTGATAAAAACATATCTTTTCCTGCTGCCATCGGCAATGATTTCGGGAGCAAGTGTTGTCTTAAACTTTTTATATTTCAACTCGATATCAGCCGGCAAAACGATTTCAATTATTTCCTCTTCTACGGGATAAGGATTCCGGCATAATAAGATGTCAAAATAGTCGAAGGATAAAACCGGTTTCAAATTTTTTATTTCGTAAGCATATTCAATGATACAGCCGTCTTCCACGGCGGGCATCGTAAATTTTTTTACTTTTAAATCTGTATAAAATTCATAACCGGCATACTCGGCGGAATCCTGAATATCTTTTGCGTCTAACGCGATAACCTTTCCATCAGGCGTTATGGTATTGGCAAAAATTATATTTACTTCCTGATATCCATCGCGATAAGATATTGATTTTGAAGCAAAATTACGTCCGCGCTCATTGAATATTTTGATACGTTCCATCTGTCTTGAGATGCTGGTGCCGTCTTCATGAAATTCCGTGTAAGCATAAGAATATAAATAGTCGGCTCCGGCATTGGGATGTTCCTTGGCATCGGGAGCCTGCTTTAAATATAAATTGACATCACCGTCAGAAATGCTTTTGATATTGGAATTCGCGGCCGAGCAGGATAAGATAAATAATGATAAAAAGATTAGTATGTTTCTGCCGATGCGCATAAATTCTCCTTGATTTTTTTTGATCATACAGTCTTTATCTGCCGACGTCAACCGGTCATTAAATCTTTATTATTGAAACAATAACTGATATGCGTAAAGTCAATTGAAAGATGATAAAAAAATATTTCCAATTAGATCGAAAAAATATTATCTTTGTCCAGTTTATTATTGAAGGATATGGAGAAATGGCTGCCGTCAAAACAATTGATCCCCGGACGGCAATCATTCAAATTTCAATTATTCCTGATTTTATTTCAGACATGAACGATTTAATCGAATATCTGAAAAATAAATATGAAATGACAGAAGCAGGTTTAAGCCAGGAAAACCAATAAAAACATCAAAGGGTTAATATTATTTATGTTTATGCTGACCCATACATATTTTTTGCAGAAGATTTTAAAAGCGGCGGATATCAAGGATATGGATCCGGATGTTTACGTCTATAATATTGCTCCGGATTTATTAACAATTCATCCCGGAATAAGCCCCAATAAAACTCATAAGGTACTGAGGTCTTTAAAGATACCTCCGCAATATTCAAAATCTGCTTACGTAATATTTCATCTCCTTGTTGATGACCTTTCCCACTATGGACATATTTGTTCCGGTTACCAGGAAGAATTCAACTCCGATTCTAAAGGGTATTCCTATGTTAAAGGCAAACATCTGATCAAATCCATCCTGGAATTGCATAAAATAATCAAAAAAGAAATTTCTTATGGTGAAGCGGCTTATCAATCGCATCTGATTATCGAGATGATTTATGATCTTGTTATTTTAAATCATATTAATTCTTTTAAAACTATCGATCTTTTAGTGGAAGCGATAAATTTTACCGCAAAGAATAAAATGGATGAATTCACCGGCACGATTAATTGGTTATATGATTTAGGGAAAAATGAAATTGATAAAGTAATGGAAAATGCTTTGCTTTTTATCACGAAAGACACATTGGAAGGCTTAATGAACATTGAAGGCCGAATCAATCTTTATAAAGATAAATTCGGCCTTCAATGCAGTGATCGGCTATTTTACGATGGCCTGCAAAATTTATTTCAGCAAGCCGTGGATTTAATTGACGATGACGAATTATTTTTTCTGGAAACCATGCAGATTATAAAAAATTACAGTTCACTTCCGGCTTTTAAATAGCTTTCTTTACAAATCCGGATCGGATACAACTGGTGCAAACCTTAACTTTTTTTACTGAGCCGGTTTTTTCATCAATACAACGCAACTTTTGCAAATTAGGATACCATGTAGCTTTTGTTTTATTATTAGCATGGCTCACTTTGTTGCCTATTGCCGGTTTTTTTCCACATACTTCACAAATACGAGACATTTAAATATCCTCCTAGAAATGTGCGTCGTTACTAAACTATAAGGCGGCATTTTGCAAGCATTTTTTCTATGATATTTAATATTTAAATGATCATACCTGTCATTGAGGGCTGCAGTCAATTTACCCGGACAGGGAGAAAAATGAATATTAATCTTAAGTGTATGATATTCTTACATTATACAGTAATATCATTTTTTCATAAAGAAAGGCTGTCCGGTAGTTTCCAAAACACGCATCCAGATATCATCCTGAGGATCAATTTTACGGTTGGAAGCAACCGCGCCAAGCGGCAGATGAACGTATTCGTCTTTCATCAAAGCCACCAGAATGCCTGTTTTCCCGGCCATTCCCGCATGCACGGCGTATTGTCCCAGCGAGTGGCAATAGATGCCATCGGATGCATTTGCGGGCACTGAACGAATCAGGTAACTTGGCTGAATGTACTTCAAATTAATCTCCATATTAATTATTTTGAAATAATCCTCAATGGCATTTTTCAAGAATAATCCAATATCCTGCAGACGAATATTTCCTGAAGGATCTTTTTCAATGGAAGAAGTATTTTTCCGGAAAAGATGTTGACCGGCTCCTTCCGCTGCCAGGACTACCGCGTGTCCCCTGGATTTTATGCGTTTTTTTAACGTTTCCAGAAATCCGTTTCTTCCATCAAGATCAAAGGGCACTTCGGGGATCAAAACAAAATTCGCATCATTTTGCGCCAGCGCCGCCCAGGAAGCGATATGGCCGGAATTGCGCCCCATTATTTTAATCAGGCCTATTCCATTGAAAGAACCCCTGGCTTCCACATGAGCGCTTTTGATAGCGTCAACCGCTTTTTCTATTGCCGTATCGAACCCGAATGATTTCTCAATCAAATTAAGATCGTTATCGATTGTCTTGGGAATACAGACAACGGCGATTTTCAGACCTCTTTTTTTTATTGCAGCGGTTATTTTTTCCGCCGCCCTTATTGTGCCGTCACCGCCGATGCAAAAAAGGATATTGATATTCAATTTGACGAGATAATCAACGATGACGCCTGAATCCTGCGGACCGCGGGAGGTGGAAAGGATGCTGCCCCCGATGCTTGTTATATCCTTAACTGTTTCAGGAGACAGTTTGACCAATTCATGTCCGTAGACCGGATTTAATCCCCGCAGTCCATATTGGACGCCGACGATATCTCTGACATTATAGTTGAAGAAGAGAGTTGTCGTTATTGACCTGATAACATTATTAATGCCGGGACAGAGGCCGCCGCATGTAACAATTGCCGCTTTTGTCCGCGATGGACTAAAGAATATTTTATCACGGGGTCCGGCAAGTTCTATGGAAAGCGGCTCA
>JBEKJX010000321.1:0-3388 GCA_050011015.1 Smithella sp. | reverse complement strand
ATAACTTTCGAAAATGTTCAGGCCGGACAACGCACAGCGCATCTTTTCCGTCTGGCGAACATGCGTAATGCTCTTGTCGTAGGCACAGGAGACTTAAGCGAACTGGCTTTGGGTTGGAGCACTTATGGTGTCGGTGACCACATGTCGCATTATAACGTCAACGCCAGCGTTCCCAAAACACTTATTCAACATTTGATTCGCTGGGTCGCCAATACCAATCAATTTTCACAAGAAGTCTCTAAAATTCTCATAGATGTACTGGAAACAGAAATCTCGCCTGAATTGATCCCGGGAGAAATTGGCAGTCAGCCTTGCCAGAAAACCGAAGAGGTTATAGGTCCCTATGAATTGCAGGATTTTAATAATTTCTACATAACCCGCTTCGGCTATTTGCCCTCAAAGGTAGCTTTTCTGGCTTTTCACGCCTGGGGGGATAAAACAAAAGGCCTCTGGCCGGATATTTCCGCGGATAAAAGAAACGCTTATAGCTTGAAAGAAATAAAAAAATGGCTTTACGTTTATTTGTATAGATTTTTTAAAACTTCACAATATAAACGCTCCTGCGTGCCCAATGGGCCAAAAGTTGGTTCCGGCGGGTCGCTTTCGCCGAGAAGCGACTACCGTGCTCCCAGTGACAGTGAAGCCGTAATCTGGCTTAAAAATTGGGAAAATATTCCAGAGAGTGAATACTAGATATGAGAGAAACTTATAAAGATTTTGACGCTACAGAATTGTTTTGCCCTAAATGCAAAAGAGCTGTTGCCGTAAGAAAAAGATTGCTGTTGATTCTCCAGGAAGGAGAAAAATATGATTATAGTTGTGTTTATTGCGGAACTTCAGTCGGCGACAAGCTGGTCAAGGAAAATGGAAATTCGAACCTGATATTGCGCTAAAATCATTATTCCGGTTTTTTTTTCTGCAGCGCCCTTTTTAATTTCTCGGCAAGCAATCCGGAACCGACAGCAACCTGTGAATCGTCATAGACCAGACTGACCTCTTGACCATGCGCGTTATCACCCAGATATTCCGCCAATACTCCCCGGCTGTGAACATCTTCATGACAATAGACGCAAAGATTTTCCCAGTTACTTCCATCGGCAGGATTATTGTTGTGATTGCCGTCTTTGTGGTGCACAGTCAAAAGCTGTCTTTTCGATTCGGCAAACTCCCGTCCGCAACGGGCACAAACAAGACCATTAATCGCCAATGACTTTTCCCGATAGTCTTCACCTGGTATAGGTTTTTGTGACTTTTTTATTTCCCTGACTAATTCTTCCGCTGATTTTCCCGTTTCCGCAGCAGGTGAAACCGGTTTTTTCTGTACATTTACAGTACCCCATTTACTGGAAAATGTTACTTTTTTCATAAAGGTCCCTTACAGTTTAAACTTCTTCTTTATTTACTTTTTCTTTATTTAAAAGGACATCCATAAAAACGCGTACACCTTTAACCATTGCAACAACATTTCCAATTATCCGGAAAATCGGCAATTTAAGGACTATTGGTGCCAAGTATTGTATATTATTAATAATATCGTCAACAAGTGCATGTGACCGATTTGAAGCGTTGTTAAAATTTTGAATTTTTTGATTAATAACAGCGGTAGAACTATTAACATTTGTGGTAATTTCTTCCAGATTTTTCAATATAACAGGAAAACTTTGATTTAAGGTTTGTAGAGTCATTGTAATATCTTTTAATATACGCCACATTTGCAAAAGAATGGGTATGCAAAAAATCACCAAAAGAATAAGAATACTGACCAAAAATAATAAGGCAATTTCCAGATACATGAATTTCCTCCTTTAATAATTATAACTATAACCGTGTTTTAATTTATCGGTTATGTTGATAATCAAATTGTTTTTTTACTGTTTTCTTCCCGATAAGCTTCCAATCCTGCATCAATAGCCATCTTTAATCTATTTTTATTACGCTTAATAACTTCTGCGCCTTGATGAGCAAATTCGCTTACTTTACTTTCCGCTTCCATCGTCTTTTCTTCTTCCGATGTTTCCAAGTCTTTAAGATTATTTACTGACTCATCATGAGCCGTTTTGGTTTTTTCTGTGACTTTTCCATATTCTTCTTTTGCTTTGGCTAAAAGCTCATCTGCTTTACGGGTAATATCTTCACGCGTCTCCTTACCACTCTTGGGGGCAAACAAAATCCCCAGAGCCATACCGATCAATCCGCCAACAAAGAAACCTTTTAATAAATCGCTATTTCCTTCTGACATAAAAACACCTCCTAATTATTATCAAGAACACCTCTATTGGGCATCCCTTTGCATTTAAGTTCCAGCCAGCCGGACAACATTCTTTAACCGGACAACATTTTTCATGGCGCGCTTATCTCCTGGCTTGCACTTCAAGTGAAGATATCTTTTATTGATATCGAAAAGTTAATAATGTAATCAATAATGGTAATCGATTTAAGTTACTTCTATAATAGTATAACACATTTTAGAAAATTAAATGATAATGGAAATAAAAAAAATCGGACATTCTCTAAAAGGAATGTCCGATTAATTTGTCCTGCTGATTTATTTCGAAGCACTTATTTTGCAGGTGCGGGTGCAGGTGCAGGTGCAGGTGCGGCTTCAGGTGCAGGCACTGCAGTAGTTGCAGGTGCAGGCTGAGCAACGGGTGCTTCAACTTTAGGAGCTGGTGCTGTCTCTTCAGCTTTTTTGCAGCCTACGACTGAAAAAGATAAAGAAGCAACAAATAGCATAGCAACAAAAATAGCAAATATTTTTTTCATTAACGGCTAACCTCCTTTCAAAGATTTCATAATACTTGGGTTTATCCCCCAAGCCTTTGTACTATTGAACGCGAAGAATACGCTTTTTTTTTGCCTTGTCAAGAACAAATTTAACAATTTTACTGCGAAATAATATCTATACTAATATATCGCCAAAAGCGTTAATAAAATAGAAATTTACCTTTATTTCTATTATCATATCATCAATAAAACGTGCTTAACAGGACACTTGCTATAATATTAAATTTATCTGCATTATCATTTACTTGACCATGCAAATAATACCTTGATATTGGTAAACAGACAAATCATGCTACTGACTTCGTTAATCTTTGGATAATCATGCTTTGAAAACATTATTATTTGTATATATTGTCAGTAATTTTTTTATATGCTACTTACCATCAATAAAATCTCCAATTTAAATTACTTCTATATGAAAATTCAGGATTTACGCGTAAATGAAAAAAGATAACTATGAAGATATAATAAAACTGAGGGAATTAACACAACTCATTAAAAAATTGCGCGCGCCAGACGGCTGCCCGTGGGACAGACAACAAAAAAAAGAGGATATTGGCAAATATATTCTGGAAGAAGCTTATGAAGTAGTCGACTCCCTGGG
>JBEKJX010000320.1:0-3394 GCA_050011015.1 Smithella sp. | reverse complement strand
CCACAGTAATTGAAAACATTGATAACGAATTACAGGACAAGTTGACCATGCAGGAGGCAGCTTAGAAACTTGGTAAAAAAATGGGAGCTACAAAAATTTCAACTAAAAATTTGACAATTTCTTATCTTTAGCTTTATATATTTTTATTCTTATTGCTGGACAACTTCTTTCTGGCCCAAGATACAAGAAAAACCAGGATAATTGCGGCAAGCAAAAGTACTGAAACCAGCAGCCAGGGAATCTTACCTTCTGATATCCCACTTAGAATAGTATCAGTACCCACCACATATAAAATTGTTCCGGGCAGCATGCATAGCCATGACCAGAAGACATATGTTCGGAGAGGCACACCGGTAAGGCCGAAGCCATAATTGAGAACATTAAAAGGGAAAATGGGTATGAGGCGTGTTATTGCGACAACTATTGCTCCATGTTCTTCTGCCATGCGATCCAGTTTGAGGAATTTCTCGTTTTGCGCGAATTTGCGTAAAATGAAGTCCCGGGCCAAATAACGGGATATCAGAAGACAGATGCTTGCTCCGATTGTGGAAGCGATACTTACCATCACTACTCCCCAAACTGAACCGAAAAGAGTGGCTCCGGCAATCGTTATCGCTGATCCGGGCAGTGCCAGAATGACAGCCAGTATATAAATTAGAACAAAAACCAGTGGACCCCAAAAACCGAGCCCATTGATCCATTCACGCACGTCTATTAATTTATCCGCCGCTCCGGAAAATTTAAATATGATAATGACGGCCAACAAAAATATCAGAAATAACAGTGGTCGCAATGATTTAGCGTTTTTAAAATAGTTTACAGGCATATAATCTTTTCCGTAAAATTTCGGTGAAATAATTGAGTCAAAACAAGAATCAACATGTTATTTAAAGAATACTTGACCTTGCTTTGGGTGTCAAGTGATTAACTTTACCTCACAGTTCAGTTTTTTTCATTGATACGATCAGTTTTATATATTCCATTTTACTTGACAAGAGTAGGTTTATCCTACTATTAACTTACAGAGCAACCCATATGGTAAATTCAATAATATCATAATATTCTATAAAAAAAAAGGGAGGCACATAATGAAAAGAATATTAATGTACATAGTAATATTAAGCTTTGCGTTAGGTTGTCAAAACGGTAACACTGAGCAGGGGGAGGGAAAATCAAAAATGACGAAAACAAATGCAATAACATCTGAAAATATCGCCACACTGGCAGCAGGTTGCTTCTGGTGCGCAGAATCAGATTTTGAGAAGGTTCCCGGTGTAATAAAAGTAGTATCCGGTTATGCCGGGGGGAAAGGGGAAAACCCTACCTATGAATTATATGCTGAAATGGGTTATGTTGAAGCCGTGCAGGTTTATTATGACCCCCAAAAAATCACTTACGAACAACTTTTAAATTACTTCTGGCATCATATTGATCCTACGGATGGAGGCGGACAGTTTGTCGACCGCGGTCCTCAATACCGAAGTGCCATATTTTATCAGGATGAAGAGCAAAGGCAGATTGCCGAAAAATCAAAACAAGCCTTAGACAAATCAGGCAAACTCGGGAAACCTATTGCCACAGACTTAATTAAACTGACTAAATTTTATCCGGCGGAGGAATATCATCAGAATTACCATACTAAAAATCCCGTACGTTATAATTACTACCGTCATGGGTCTGGCCGTGATAAAACCGTGCATAAATTATGGGGAAATGAGACGGGCCTAGAATCTTCCGATCAGGAAAAATTCAATAAACCGGATGATGCGACCCTAAGAAAGAAACTTACCAAAATACAATATGAAGTTACACAGAAAAATGGCACTGAGCCGCCTTTTAAAAATGAATATGATAATAACAAAAAAGAAGGTATATATATAGATATTGTCTCTGGCGAACCATTATTTAGTTCATTGGATAAATTCGATTCCGGCACAGGCTGGCCCAGTTTCACAAAACCGCTGGAGCCCGGAAATATTATTGAAAAAGAAGATCGCGGTCTCTTTTCCACACGGACGGAAGTGAGGAGCAAACATGCCGATTCTCATATAGGTCATGTTTTTCCGGATGGCCCGAAACCAACCGGACTTCGCTATTGCATGAATTCCGCAGCTATGCGTTTTATTCCTAAAGATGATCTGGAAAAAGAAGGTTACGGAAAGTACTTGAAATTATTTTCATCTAAGAAATAATGGCAGAAATTTCTTTGCAATAATGGGTGCCGATACGAATTTTATTTCGCCTGAAGCATTAGTGCGCTTGTGGTTTTTTGCCTCAATATTTTTTGTTATGGCGCTTATAGAAAAGATTGTGCCGCAGCGAATTCTGTTAAAATCCAAATTTAAACGTTGGGTCAGCAATATTGGTATGCAGATTATTGATGTCGTTGTATTGCGTTTGATTTTCCCGGTATTTCCTTTTGGCGTCGCTGTTATTTGTGCGCAAAGAGGCTGGGGACTATTGAATTACTGCCATACAATACAACCACTGGCGCTGTTCATCGGCATATTGGTGCTTGATTTCGTTATCTACCTTCAACATAGGATGTTCCACTTTGTCCCTATATTTTGGCGTGTGCATATGGTGCACCACACTGACGAGGATATTGACGTAACCACGGCAGTGCGTTTTCATCCTCTGGAAATAATATTATCACTGCTGATTAAGTTTGCTGCTGTGGCAGCAATCGGTGTAGCACCTTTATCCGTCCTGATTTTCGAAGTTCTACTCAATGGAGCATCAATGTTCAACCACGGTAATATCAAAATCTCTTTATACATTGATCGCGTCATCAGGATGGTTTTGGTAACACCGGATATGCACCGGGTGCATCATTCCGTGATTACGCGGGAAACAAACAGTAACTATGGATTTAGTTTTTCCTGGTGGGACAGGCTTTTTGGTACTTACATAGCGCAACCCCAAGAAGGTCATGATAAAATGAAAATAGGTTTGAATGGATATCATGACGATCGTTCGCTAAAATTATCAGCTCTGCTGGCAATGCCATTTTTCTTATCAAAAGAGATTAAATGATGCGGAATAGATGCCTGATAGTCTTTGTAAAATATCCGCAGCCGGGACAGGTAAAATCACGGCTGGCAAACGATTTTGATAGTGATTTTGCTGCCCTGCTATATAAAGCTTTTGTTCTTGATATTTTGGAATGTGCAATGAAGGGCAATTGGCAGTTACAAGTATTTTTTTATCCGCCGGAAAAAGTATGATGACATGAGCAGTATTGCCGCAAGAGAATCAAATAGAGCCACTAACGATATCCAATTATCAGATCAATCAACCATGAATGAACAGATTATAGAACGAATTGAAAAGAGCAGTTACTGGGTTCAATTTGACGACAAGGATTTCAGAAATTCTACATCACTGAATATGA
>JBEKJX010000319.1:0-3401 GCA_050011015.1 Smithella sp. | reverse complement strand
ATACGGCGTGACCTATATCCGTGAACGTTTGCCGGAATATTTCGAGGCGCCTCCTGACATGGAGCATTTTTTCCCCTATTTCCTTTCACACGTTCACGAAGAAGACAGGGACAGATTTATAGCCTCCATTCAGGAATCGGTGGAGAAAGAAATGTCCTGGAATTTTACAGGCCGTTTTTTTGCCACAAGAACCGGCGAGATAGTCTGGTTTCATGGACTTTCCACCCCGACCCGCCATAAGGACAAACTGGTCTTTAACGGGATTTTACTGAACATCACCGACCGCAAGCAGGCGGAAGAAAGATACCGGAACATCTTTGAAAATGCCCAGGAAGGCGTTTACCAGTCAACGTCTGAAGGAAGATTCATCATTGCCAATCAGTCCATGGCGCGAATACTTGGATACGATTCCCCCGAAGAGCTTATCAACGGCGTAACCGATATCGCTCATCAGGTCTATGCCGATCCTGAAGAACGCGCGAAGTTCATCAAAATGATGGAACAGCAGGGCTTCGCCAAAAACTGTGAAGCCCGGTTCCGCAGGAAGGACGGCTCTATTATCTGGGTTTCCCGGACGATGCAGTTGGTTCATGATGAGAAGGGACAAATTTTGTATGAGGGTTTTGTTGAGGATATCACCCAGAGGAAAGAGAGTGTGGAGCGGCTGAGAAACGCCCTTGGGGGAACCATCCGGGCGATAGCTTCCATTGTTGAAAGCAGAGACCCCTACACGGCAGGCCACCAGCGCCAGGTAGGTGATCTGGCCCGCGCCATTGCCACGGAAATGGGGCTCTCCATTGACCGGATAGAAGGCCTCCGTCTGGCAGCCATCATCCATGATATCGGGAAAATATCTGTTCCGTCTGAGATTTTGAGCAAGCCTTCTAAATTGACGGAGTTGGAATTCAATCTCATCAAAACCCATGCTGAAGCAGGATTCGACATATTGAAAGATATCGAATTCCCCTGGCCCGTCGCGAGGATAGTCTTCGAGCACCATGAGCGGATAAATGGATCAGGCTATCCGCAAAAGCTTAAAGGAGGAGAGATTTTGCTGGAGGCCCGGATTCTCGCCGTGGCGGATGTTGTGGAAGCCATATCTTCACACCGTCCCTATCGCGCGTCATTAGGGATTGATGCGGCTCTTGAGGAAATCCAAAATAACAGGGGAATTTTTTATGACGAAACTGTCGTGGATGCCTGCCTGAAATTATTTAGAGAGAAAGGCTTCAAGCTTGAAGAAGAAGTCTTAAGTTTTAAGTTTTAAGGGTTAAAGGTGAAATAAGGGGGTTGATATTTATTCATTTAATTGGTATATAAGCAAATCCGTCATTACAAACTGTTTCTTTATTTTACCAGAGAGAAGGAGGCCGAATGCAAAAGAAGCCAACATATCACCTCTCGACGTTTTTAAATGGAGAAATTCTTAGAGTTGTCGTTACCGGAGAAATTTCAAAGGATAATATCAAAGAATTGGCGAATGAAGTATATGATATCGTCAAGTTAACGAATGCCAGAAAATTGTTATGTGATATTCGCGAAATGCAGGGACGTCTGGGATTTACGGATGTGTATCTTTTTTTAACAAATGTGCCTTCTCTTTTTTTTGATATTTACACCGCCTTTGTGGATATTCCGGAAAATGCGAAATTACAGCCGTTTCGCCAATTTGTGGCAAGAAATACCGGATTGCCGGCGCAATGGTATACGGACGCTGATGACGCGGTTTTCTGGCTTCAAAGCATATCGAAACAAGCTGTAAGTTGAGGGGTAAATTCAGGAGATAAAGGATTTAAGTTTTAAGTAAATTCTTTATCTTTCACCTTTCACCTTTCACCTTCACTTTTTCCCCTTCACCTTTTACCTTTCACTTTGTTCTTTAAATCTTAAAACTTAATATGATATAGTTTTACGAATATAATTCTATCAGGAATTTTACTTGCGTGATTAAAGGAAATTAAAAATAGATATGTTGAACAAGATAGAGATTAGTCCGCAAAGACAGAAGCTGATCGTTTATATCGTTCTGACAATCATTACACTTGCTGTTTACTGGCAGGTGAATCAATATGCTTTTGTTAATCTCGATGATTATGGATATGTCACGGAGAACAATCATATTCAATCCAAAATCACTCTGGAAGGCGTTCACTGGGCGTTCACTACAAGATACACAAATTTATGGAACCCCCTCGTTTGGCTTTCCTTCATGTTCGATTATCAGCTTCACGGTCTGAATGCCGGCGGTTATCATATCACCAACCTTATCCTGCATATATTGAGCGCCCTGCTGCTGTTCTGGCTTTTTAACCGCATGACAGGGGCAATATGGAAAAGCGCCTTTGTCGCTGCTTTTTTCGCGCTTCACCCGTTGCATGTGGAATCGGTTGCCTGGATATCTGAACGCAAAGATGTCCTGAGCGCGTTTTTCTGGATGCTGACTTTGTGTCTTTATGTCTATTACACGGAAAAACCGGTTATAAAAAGATACCTTCCTGTTCTTTTTTCATTTGTATTGGCTCTTTTGAGCAAGCCTATGGTTGTCACTTTGCCTGTAGTCATGATACTTCTGGATTACTGGCCGCTGGGACGCCTTCAATCGCGGAAAGTCACAACCAATATGACGGGCATTATGCCTGTTTCCTCAGATCAGGGAAAACAGATCACTAAATCAAAGAAAGGACACAAAAAAACCAAATCAAATAAAGAAGCCCTAAAGAATGATATGTCTCCAGCTAATTTACAAATAATGCCGGAAACCGGAATCGCGGGAATAATCCCTTTATGGCAGCTATGGGAAAAAATACCTTTTCTTATATTGTCAGCCATTCTTGTTGTCATCACGCTTTATGCTCCAAATGATCAAGAAACATCGTTTAAAGTTTTTTCTCTGGGTTCCCGACTGGCCAACGCGCCGGTTGCTTTTGTTGTTTATCTGGGAAACACATTCTGGCCGCATGATCTGGCCGTTTTTTATCCTTTTTCCGATCAGCTTCCTCTCTGGCAGGTCTTCAGAGCAATCATTATCATTATAATTATCAGCGCTGCCGTCATTGTCATGGCAAAACGACTGCCGTACCTGTTTGCCGGATGGCTATGGTATGCGATAACCGTTCTGCCGGTTATCGGAATTATTCAGATCTCGTTGACAACGCCATACGCGATGGCCGACCGTTATCATTACCTGACTTCTATCGGCCTTGCCGTTATGTTGGCCTGGGGCATTCCGTCTTTGATTAAACGAAAAGAGCTTCGCAAAAAGATTTTATTCCCCGCCTCAACAGCCGCTATAATCATCATGGCAGTTTTAAGCTGGCAGCAATGCGGCTACTGGAAAAATAGCATCACTATCCTTAATTATGAATTGCAGACGACAGGAGATATCGCCTGGGTGCATTACA
>JBEKJX010000318.1:0-3404 GCA_050011015.1 Smithella sp. | reverse complement strand
TTCGTCTGAGATTCAGGGACACTTGCCGGTTGGGTAGGATCATAGCCCGTTTGACTCACAGCCCAGCTATGGCACTCGTAACTATCTTTGGCCTTTTGCTGTTCACTCTGCCCATTACGTGGATAGATGAACATTTGTCCTGTTGTTGTCGGTGGCGCTTGCGGTGCTTGCGGCAATTTGTCTATGACATCCGGTGATAAAGCAATATCTTGTGCTCCTTCTGGAACATACATAGGATCTACAGGAGTTCCTTGTAAACTGGCTACTTGCCGATCCATGACGGCCAGTTTGGCTCTTAGCTCGGCGTTATCCATGGCCATGCGATCCATTTCCTGACGCCACTGTATCATTTCCTCTTCATTACGGTGGTTGTAATACATGAGCGCATATTCACGTTCTTCAGCACGCTCAACCATAAATCCAAGGAATAACGCATCCCATAATCCATATCTTGGGTACATGTTATAAATGAAGGGATACGGAATATAGCCATAGGTTTCGTAAAAAACATTTCGTCGATAATAGTATGTGCTTGGAACAATCCTTATTCTTGCCATAATCGCTCTGTGTTCAGGCATAAATCTCATAGGAGGTGCGTGCCTTACAAAACGGGCACGTTCTTCCCGATAATGGCTAAATGCTCTCTCTTGAGCCTCTCTGGTAACCGGAGCTTTTAATTTCCGATTCAATTCTGCTCTCTCAACCGGGTGGGTTTTTCCAGGTTGATGAACAGTTTCATTTATACCCTGATGAACTGCTCTGTCCTGTCCCTCTCTGGTAACCGGAGCTTTTAATTTTTGATTCCATTCTGCTCCTTCAACCGGATGAGTTTTTTCAGGCGGCTGAATAGTTTCATGCTTACCCTGACGAACAGGGAAACCAGCCTTATCCACGCTTGGTTTACCGGATTGTCCGGGAATATTGGATTTTACCTGCTTGCTGATTTGTTTTTGTTGGGGTTGAGGTTTGTTTGGTTTTGCCTGCGACTTATGAGTTTCTTTTACATGATTTGCTTTTTCAGAAGCTACTTTCTCTTCTGCCAGGCAAGGCCATGAAACAAAGACAATTAGCAATATTGCTAAAATTACTATCCGTACTTTCTCTTTCATATCTCTCTCCTTATTATTAACCTGATTTTTGCCGATTTGTGAATCAAGTGCTTTATTAACATTCACTGTCGGATGTGGATTGTGTTCATTGCGGATTGCAAGCTACCATAAAATTGGGAATATGGAAATTAAGAATTAGGAAAAAACAATAGGACATTACGTCCCAATTAAGGGTTCAAGGACTGACCGAAGGTCCTTCCCCTATCGCGTGTCCATGATGTTCCTTTGATACTTACAACCAACTTACCGACTTTGCCAGTGCGGGATATTCGACAGAAGGAGGTTGATAGTTGTCTGCCGGGTATCCCATTGCGCATCCGTCAAGCGCATATTCTCCGGCAGGAATGCCGAGAAGTCTGCAAAAATCCGGGTCGCTATCCATTTGCATCGTCGCGCTGATAAGTTGAAGACCGATCCCAAGTGATGTTGCTTTCAGCCACATATTCTGTAGACAATAACAAAGCGATTGCGCCGCAACTGCAGGCATCCCTTTTCTTTCTCCGACAACAATAAAATATGGTGCGCTGCCGACACCGGGTACGCCTTGTTGTCCGATACGTTTCAGATTCTTGACAAAAGGAACAGGTCCCATATTCTTTTCAAGTTCATCGGCCATCTTTGCCATTCGGTTTTTGAGAATATTCGCCGCTGCTTCCATTGATGCTGACGATTTTCGAATCACGAATACCTTTCGGAAATCAGGTTTTCCTGCAACGGCCAGTGCCGCAAACGGAGCCAACAGGCCCGCCTGGATTATTGCCTCAATAGCCTTTTGGCTGGGCGGGGTAAGGCTGAATGCCCTTATTGAATGCCGTGCTTTTATAATTGCATCAAGGGCTGCGCTGTGTTCGGGGGTGATATTTTCAAACAAGCTGTCCTCCATTCATTTGTTTTCTCTTATGTTATGCCCGACAATTAAATACCAAGTTAGTTTTTTCCGATTATTTATATAATTTTACCATATTCAAGTAAGCATGAAAAGTTAAAAGTATATAATTAAGTCAAACATAGTGAAATTTTGACGCGTCATATTTTATGATAATAAAGACTAAAAAACCAAGTTGGTAAATCATAGGAAAGTTGTCCAAGCTTGCAGATTGAAAGTAAGTATAATTTCCAGGAAAGGCATTTTGCGACTTACCGGAAGCAAGAAATAAAAAAAGTTATTGTTTTTTTGAAAGGAACAAAACAACAGAATTGCAGGTTATCTGCAAAGTTTTATTAATGGACATTTAGCTCGAAACTTGAGGACATTTCCAAACATCATTACCATTCTCATTCTGAACTATCTTACAATTATATAACTGTTCGCATTTTGTCCCGTCTGTGCAGGACACTCTTACATGAACAGGATAAGAACCCTCTTCCATTTGTTTATCCCTCTGTACCACATGGCATTCACACTCATCCGCCCCATGACATAATACAATATCGTTTAGAACTTCTTTGTCTGACGGACCGGATTTTTCTGCATCAGAGGTAAATAATGACTTCACTTTTTCTAATGGATCAGAATTGTTAGAGCAACCATAAAAGCTGATTGAAAAGATTATTACCAACAACAAAACTGCCTTGGCTGTGTTTTTCATTTTATCCCCCTTTCTGATGTTCCACATTCTATAACTCTGATTACAGGAAGATGATCTTATTCATAAACAACTCTTTGCCGGGTTTTGCCCGATGTTGAATATAAGAATAACACTATTCATTATTTTAAAAAAGAAAAAATTACAGGCTTGTTGATTGCAGGTTAAAAGACGCAATAGTAACAAATAGCAGTTTAAAACTGCCTTACTTGCTTTTAAGCCAAGCTCTCGCAGCATCAATATCGGTAAAAAATTTCAATTTCATACCGGCATTGACTGCTGTATTTTCATGAAACGATTGGTAGTCGGAATTTTCCGGAATGTCCACCACAGCGATGTGAGTTCTATATATATGGGAAGGATAATTTCTTACACGCTCATAGGTTTCTGAAATACTTAAACGACCCATAAGATTGCGAACATCCAGTAACATATTCTTTGCACTTGACGCATCTATAAGAGCCATCACTTCTTTTGACATTTTATCATGTTCACCCTTTGTTAATTTACCTGTTATGATAATTTCAAGACTTCCGTCATTTACAGAGGATGAGATTTGATAGTCCGTATTCTTTTCCATTTATGCACTCCTTTGTATTGATGTCACTACGAAATACTTGGGCTTAAATAAACAACCCCCTCTATAGAGGGGGTTGTTTATTTACTATAATTAAGTATAATTAGCAATAATAAAATCTACTTCAGTTAA
>JBEKJX010000317.1:0-3415 GCA_050011015.1 Smithella sp. | reverse complement strand
CGGTGTCTCGGGATGAAGCTCGTAACTCACCCATGTATCTTCAATGGCGTATTCTTTTTTTAACCGGTCGACAATGCCCTTGCCGATATAACAGAAGGGTCAGATGTAATCGGAAAATATTTTAAAGTTGATCGTCATTGTATTCCTCTGTTGAAAAATATTTAATCATTTTTAGTTAGATTGCCGCCACACATCGGTGTCCGGGGCTGGTTCAGCCCAAGGGGCTCCTTGCGATGACAATTATAACTCTTCTTTGCGGTTTAAAGATGTCCTATATAGAGCAGAAGCAAAATAGCGATGACATGCAATATCCACCAGCCCGGTTTAAATAATATAAAATATTTCATGGCTTACTCCTTCTATTTCCAGAAATAAAGGCCTATAAGGTAAACGGCGGTTAGTGTGACGACATGCGCATACCAGAATCCCATGTTGGGAAAGCGGAAAAATCTGCCGCCGCGCACCGGGTCGTCAGGATGTTGCACAACAGCTTCCATATCAAAAAGGGCTTTACCCACGGCAAATTTACCCCAAAGCAGAAAAATATCAGGCAGACATGTTCCGAATAAGAGGGTCTGCAGGGTCCATACCGGCGGGGGATTTTCAATTGAAAAATGAGCCATTGTAATTGTACCGATGATAACCGTCATGCCATTGAGAAGGTAAGCAAAAGAGATTGTGGAACGAAACATAAAAAGGACGGGAATGATAATCACGCTGATAAAACCGGCCACGGCAGGTATGATATTTTCCGCGTCTTTGGCAAGCGGATGTATACGGAGATGCAGCAGCCAGCCGCCTAAAGCTAAAAAAAAGATGGACAGAAGCAACGTTCTCTGAAGATAATCTTTTTTCTTCATAGTTCACCTCTCGTTTTTATATTTTACGCATGTACTATACAAAGGGCTTTTCAAAGATCTCACAACTTCCAATACTTTTAAAAAGAAAAGGTTTATTAAATATACTCGCAATATTTTAAAATTCAATTCGTTTTTTTAAAGCGAAATAAAGATACTAAAGATTACCATCCGGCATACCCAGGTATTCGAGACTATGGCACAATAACAGAATATGTCATGGCAAATCCCCGCCGCTGGCTGTGGAGTCATTTGAGTGATGGAGGTGGATTTGGCATTAATATTTTCACCCCCTGGTCCCCTCCAGCGGATGACACGTAAAGCGTAATGACAGAAAAGTTAATTGAGACATGATCTTTTCAGCCGGGATAATGAGATTGAAAAGAAAGATTGAAATATTTTATGGAAAAACGTAAAAATATTTACGAGTAATCGAATGTTAATTGCAGTAAATATAATAATGTCGTTTCTAAATCAAAGATGATACCGCTTCCGCCTGGCCGCCTTGATATCATCTTTGATCGGATGCGCATCCCCTTTGGGGGCGCATAATAAAGAGAACCTTAAGTTACCGGAATTTTCGCCAGCACGGCGAAAATTTCCTTTAGAATGGTATGACAGCTCAAAAATAATAGTGGTTGAATAGATGAATAAAAAGATTATTAAACCTACGCCTTTTGGCAGTGTTTGCGTTGTCTGGCATGTATCAAATAATTTGCCGCGGATTGTTCATGTTTTGCTCTCCCGGCCGGGACTATCGGCTGAAGATCAGGCATCCGCTCTTTTCCCGGATTCCCGCGCGTCTTCCTGCACGGAAATTGACGCGATAGCGCTTTCCATTAAGGCTAATCTTGAAGGAGAGAAAGTTAAATATTCTTTGAAGCTTGTTGATCTGTCTTTGTTCACAAAATTTCAGCAATCTGTTTTGCGCGCTCAACATGCGATTCCGCGCGGCAGTGTCAGCACTTACGGATTGATTGCAGCGTATGTAGGCGCGCCCGGTGGAGCGCGGGCTGTGGGCAATGTTATGGCCGGAAATCCTTTCCCTCTTATCGTGCCCTGTCATAGAACAATCCTTTCCAATCTTTACATTGGCGGTTTTCAAAGCGGAACTGAAACGAAACGGGCTTTGCTGGCAAAGGAAGGGATAATTTTTGATACGGCCGGGCGGGTGATTTGTCAGCAATTGCATTATAGTTAAACGTGCCGGTCTGATTCCGTCTTCTAACACCATAAAGAATGTCAGCACGCCTTACGTCACATATGGCCAAAACATTCTTGACATACAAGCCCGAAATTCGTATCTTATCACCCATAAAAAGCAAGTCCCCGTCAAACTTGTTAATTATGAAGAATGTCCGCGTAATACCGGCGAAAAATAGCAGAAAATCAAAAGGAACTAAGAAATGCCTATCACAGAAATTCTTGCCCGCAACGCCGCCCTGTACGGTGAAGATATCAGCCTGATTGAAATCAATCCCCAAATCAAAGAAATTAAAGCAACCTGGAAGGAATACGAACTTGTCGAAACCAATCCCGAAAAAAGATACCGGAGGGAGATGACGTGGCGCGAGTTTGATGACAAGGCCAACCGTTTGGCCAATTTTTTGCTGGAAAGAGGTCTGGAGAAAGGGCACAAAGTTGGAATTTTGCTTATGAACTGCCTGGAGTGGCTGCCCATCTATTTTGGTATCCTGAAAACAGGCGCCATCGCTGTGCCGCTGAACTACCGTTATACAGAGGATGAAATCAAGTACTGTCTCGATCTGGCCGAATGTGATGTTTTAATCTTCGGGCCGGAATTTACCGAGAGAGTCGAGGGGATCCGTGAGCAGATTCCGAATATAAAAATGCGGCTGTTTTTGGGTATGGACTGTCCTGCATTTGCCGAAAGCTATTACGCGCTCACCGCGTGCTGTTCGTCAATAGCTCCGAAAATAACACTTTACGACGATGATGACGCCGCTATATATTTTTCATCCGGCACCACCGGTTTTCCCAAGGCTATTCTCCACGCGCACCGCAGCCTGATGTTGTCCTGCGAATCGGAAATGAATCACCATAAACAGACGCGCGAGGATAATTTCCTCTGTATTCCTCCGCTTTACCACACCGGCGCGAAAATGCACTGGTTTGGCAGCTTTCTTTCCGGCAGCAAAGCCGTTCTGCTGCGCGGTGTCAAACCGGAATGGATAATTAGAGCGGTATCCGAGGAGCAGGTAACAATCGTCTGGCTGCTGGTTCCCTGGGCGCAGGATATTCTGGATGCTATCGAACGCGGTGATATAAATCTTGCGGATTACAAGCTTGATCAGTGGCGGCTGATGCACATCGGCGCGCAGCCGGTTCCGCCGAGTCTGATCAAACGCTGGAAAAAATATTTCCCCAACCACGATTATGATACTAATTACGGCTTGTCGGAATCTATCGGTCCCGGCTGTGTCCATCTCGGCATAGAAAACATCCATAAAGTTGGTGCTATCGGAAAGGCGGGCTTCAAGTGGGAAGTGCAGATTATGGATGAAAACGGCCACCCCGTGAAACAGGGTGGGGTGGGC
>JBEKJX010000316.1:0-3431 GCA_050011015.1 Smithella sp. | reverse complement strand
TAACTTTATCTTTAGTCTTTTCGAGAATTGAGAACCTGATTGAACCTTCAAATTCCATATCTTCTCCTCGTATGTAGATGGCAGTTACAGGCACGGCAATTGCCTGATCTATCTATCTTGCTCGTGTCTCATATTTGAAAACAGGGGGGCATAGTTTGCCCCCCTTCAAATTTATCTCTAAATACATTAGAGTTTCATGTGAGACCCGTCACAAAACGGCGGTTTTTTTGTTTGTTTGCAGCCGCAGAGAAATACCTTTTTGGTGTCCTCAGCCGTAAACTCAACCGGTGTAAAAGGGGTGCCCACATGCTTACCGGAGCAGAACGGTTGCTTATCACTCAAGCCACAGGCACACCAATAATACTTTTTTCCTTTTTCAACATCTACCGCATACGGAGCTTTTTGAGCAATTTTTGGTTCTTGCATAATTTGTTCTCCTTTTTTCACCGACCAAATTATATCTACGGTCTGTTATTTTTTCTTGATAAAAGTTCCTTCATCAAGTTCTCTAAACGCAGTTTCAAGTTCTTCCTGTGTATTCATGACAATCGGACCACCCCACGCAACAGGTTCTCCCAGCTGCTTACCGGTAACAAATATGTAATGAATATCTTCCATGGCCTTAACGATAATATTTCCCGCTTCTGTAAACAACACTAAGTGCGCTTTGTCCAATTTCGATTCATCAAACTCTCCGGTTCCTTCAATAACATAACAAAAGCCGGTGTATCCTTTTTTATTTTCATGAGACAGGGTGCTTCCCTTCTTCAATCGCACATCCAGATACTCAACATCTACGACGAGATCCCGTACCGGACCGGTTTCATTCTTATAAAAACCGGCGATGACCCGCACCTCTTTGCCCGGTATCTTGACAACAGGTACTTCACTATCGAGTATCCCTCTGTAACGCGGCTCCATCATTTTATTTTTTGCCGGCAAATTCACCCATAACTGTAAACCGTGCATCATTTCTTTGGAAGCTTTCGGCATCTCCTGATGGATCACGCCGCTTCCCGCCGTCATCCATTGAATATCTCCCGGTCCGATTGTCCCCTTGTTCCCGATATTGTCACCATGCTCAACCGTTCCGCCTAGCATATAGGTTACGGTTTCTATCCCCCGGTGGGGATGCCATGGGAAGCCCTTGATATAGTCTGCCGGATTGTCTGAACCGAAATGATCGAGCATCAGAAAAGGGTCTGTGAGCATGGTGTGGTCATGCGCAAAAATACGCGTTAATTTAACCCCGGCTCCATCATAAGTTGAACGTCCTTGAAGAACTATTTTTTTCATATAATTCTCCTTTTAAGGAACCATTAAAATTGAACATTACTGATTGTACTCTAGCATAAATTAACAGGTTTGTGAATTAAGACTTTGAGGAAGCAGGAAATAAAATCCGATTTCAAAGTCGGCAGAATTATTTATTGCACTTATTTATCCACAGTATTTGACGGTTGTTAAAATTGAGGATTATCAGTTGAAAGGTGCAATGACAATGCCTCTCATTTATTTGAAGTCACAACTCCCCGCGCCAGCTTCGCCTGGTTTAACTTCTGGCTTAATATCTTTGCGTTTCAGGTTAACCATAAATATCGCATAAGGCTTCATCAATGCTGAGCAGTTAGCTTCAACAGACCACACTTGATCACCCTTTTTTGCAAAAGGCGGGTCGTCGAAGTCTAAAGTTTTGAGTTCAGGACGCATAATTACAACGGTAGGAGGCATTATGGAATATTTTTTACGGACTATATTAGCAATTTCTTTCTGGGCTTTGGTCCATCCCGGTTTAAACGAACATATCTTTCTGAGTTTACCTGAAGGCTGGAATATAAATACTGATGATTTGTATTCGGCGGCTTCTACCAAGTAAGTCAAGCCGTCTATCTTGCGAAATGTCAGCATATCTCCATCACACAATGCTCCTTCTTCATCAAAATAATACTCTTCAGAATGAGCAATAAAGTTCCCTTTTTCATCAAAATTAGACACGTAAGAGGAAATTGAGTTAATATAGGTTCCTTCCTTTGTTCGTAATAAGAATTCATTACCTTGACAGTACAGCGAACCACCAGTTAGCGATAGCCAAAGATCGGGCAACCCATCGTTGTTAAAATCGATTTCAACAACATGAGTAGCCCAATAGTCGATTCCACCAATTTTAATTTGGGAGGGGACCAAGCCTTTACTGATAAGTTTCTGTATAGGTATTTCGTCAGCGTGAACACCGCATTTATAAGCAGGACTACCACAAAGAACGCCAAGCTTTTTTCCAGCGGAATCTCTATTAAAGACCATTAGTCCCTTTGTTTCGATTTCCGTGCGAATTTCTTGGCAGACTTCTTTTTCAGACTTGGTCGTTTTCAATGGTGGCATGTCTTTAGCTTTTATGAAGAATACCAACTGCGCTATACGTTCTATATATGCTTCTTTGAGATAGTTAAGATAATCGGGATGATATTTATTCCATGCTCTAAAATCAACATTTTCAAGCCATGCACGCTGGTTTTTATTAAGCCATTTTTTATCATCGGTTTTTTTTAAGGTTTTCGCGTAAACAGACATCAATTCTTCATCACTCTTTGAAAGCTGCGGATCGCTGCAAACAAGCTTTTCCCTTTCAGACTTGGCTATTTTGCAATCGAAGCTTGCTGCTTGTGCAGAATTAGTAAAAAAAAGTAAACAGCAAAGAATTAATGAAACAAATTTTATTTGAGACATTTTATTCCCTCTTGGCGTGAGATTATTTTAACAATTTCATGTTATAAGCTAGCACATAATTGTGAATTTGAAAAATAAGACTTTGAGGAAGCAGGAAATAAAATACGATTTCCAAGTCGGCAGAATTGTTTATTGCACTTACTTATCTACAGTATTTATCAGCTGTCCGAATTGAGTCAACAGTTAAAATTAAGATGTTGAATGAAGTACCGTAATATTCATGACTGTTGTTAATTTCTTACTCATGTACAATCCTTTTTAAGTAATTCATTCCATGTTTTATTCGCATCAAAATCCTTCTTGATCGCATTTTCATACGGATTGCCGTGAAACGCTTTTATACCGTGTAAAATCATGTAGGAGGGATAATAAGCAGGGTATCCCAATGATCTGATCTCAGAGCATAATTTTCTTCTAGCAGCGCCTCCCTTTTTGAGGTCAACCGATAGAGCTTCGTTTAGCTTATTAATTTTTTGCTTATCGATATCAGAGAAAGCCTCCATCTGAAGGACTATAATTCCCTGAGCTGCCGTTTCATCCGCCACTCTTTCCGCATCAAAGAATCCATATAGATTCCCCAACATATACATTTGGGCACCGACTGTATATTGCTCGCGGGCAATACATTTAACCACGCCCTTGTAAAGGTCTGCCGGTGTGTATGTGTTTTTTAATTCAAAGACAGGATGACAGCCGATATCCTGTTG
>JBEKJX010000315.1:0-3434 GCA_050011015.1 Smithella sp. | reverse complement strand
AGGTTCCGGTTTAATTTTAATCATCCGGGGGTTAAACAAATAGGCGTATTAATACTTCCGGCAATTTTCAGCGGTGGAGTAAATACCATCAATGTTTTCATCGGGACGAGTCTGGCCTCTTTGCTGCCCGGCGGTAGTGTCACGTATCTTTTTTATGCCGACCGGATAATGCAATTGCCGCTGGGCGTTTTTGCAATCGCCATCGGAACGGCAACGCTGCCGAGTTTTTCGAGACATGTTACCGCGGGAAATATCGATGAGCTAAAATCCAGCATTTCTTTTTCACTGCGGCTGACACTTTTTTTGACTATTCCGGCAATGGTCGCACTTATGGCTTTGAACTTGCCCATCATCTCCGTTTTGTTTCAACGCGGCGCTTTTGACGCTCAGGCAGCTATCTATACCAGTCAGGCACTATTCTGTTACGCGACGGGCCTCTGGGCATATTCCATAGTACGCGTGTTCATCAATTCTTTTTATTCTCTTCAGGATTCCAAATGGCCGATGAAAGCTGCAATCATAACACTTATTGTGAATGTGCTTGTGAGTCTTGCATTAATGTATCCCTTAAAACATAATGGTCTTGCCCTGGCTGTTTCAATCGCCGCCGCAGTTAACGTCTTTACTTTGTCTTTTGTGCTGAAAAGAAAAATCGGGAAATTTCTGGATCGTTCCTTTTACATATCAATTTTAAAAATTATTTTATCCGCCGTCGCTATGGCCGGCGCAATTCTGCTGATTGATTATTTTATGCCGTGGGATACTTCCGCCCGCTTTAAAACTAGATTGATTTACTTGAGTGTTGCAGTTTTTACAGGAGCCGGCGTATTTTTTAGCGTTGCCTATTTGTTGAAAAGTAATGAAATTCACGCACTTGTCAATATGCTTAAAAGGAGATTGATTCGCCAATAACATTGATCCAAACGATAAAATGATTGACTTAAACACATCAAAGTGATAAGTCTTCACGTCTTTGTCAGGCATGACCGGCAAAAGACCCAGAAGGTAAATTATGCTAGATATTAAATACTTGAGACAGAATATTGAATTCGTCCGACAGAAAATGAACGAACGGGGTCAAAAAATTGATTTCGACAGTTTTTTGAGTTTGGACGCAAAAAGAAGAGATATTTTAGGGGCGGTAGAGGCCTTGCGAAATGAACGCAACAGCGTTTCCAAGCAGGTAGGAGAACTCAAAAAAAAGAAAGAGGATGCTTCAGCGCTCATTGAAAAGATGGGTGATGTATCGGCCAGGATAAAAGAATATGATGAAAGCCTGCGCGTCACGGAAGAAGAACTCAACGCCTTTGTCATGATTGTGCCGAATATCCAGCATGAATCAGTGCCGAAAGGCAACGGATCAGAAGATAATACAGTTGTACGTACCTGGGGTGAAAAACCTGTTTTCAGCTTTGAGCCCAAGCAGCATTTTGATCTGGGCGAAAATCTGAACATTCTGGATTTTGCGCGTGGTGCAAAAATAACCGGAGCACGATTTACGGTTTCCCGTGGGGCAGGCGCTGCTATGGAGCGCGCGCTGGTCAGCTTTATGCTCGACTTACACACAGAAAAACATGGTTACACGGAAGTTTTGACACCTTTTATGGTGAATGCGGAAAGCATGACGGGAACAGGCCAACTGCCGAAATTTAAGGAAGATCTTTTTAAAATTGAAGGTATGGAATATTATCTGATTCCAACTGCGGAAGTTCCGGTAACCAATATTTACCGGGATGAAATCCTCGATGAAGAAAAGCTGCCGATTTATCTGGTTGCTTATTCCCCCTGTTTTCGTGCTGAAGCCGGCTCTTACGGTAAAGACACACGGGGATTGATCCGTCAGCATCAATTTAATAAAGTTGAAATGGTCAAATTCTCCAAGCCGGAGACTTCTTATGACGAATTGGAAAAGCTGACCGCCAACGCACAAGAAGTTCTCGAAAAGCTCAACATTCCTTACCGGACGGTGTGTCTGTGCACAGCCGACCTCGGTTTTTCCTCGGCCAAAACGTATGACGTGGAAGCCTGGCTGCCCGGACAAAATACATATCGGGAAATTTCTTCGTGCAGCAACTTCGATGATTTTCAGGCGCGCCGCGCGGCGATTCGTTTTCGGAGGAAGGACAGCGGTAAGGTGGAATTTGTTCACACATTAAACGGATCCGGCCTGGCTGTAGGCAGAACCGTTGTGGCGATTTTAGAAAATTATCAGCAGGCGGATGGCAGTGTTTTGATACCGGAAGCCTTGCGCCCTTATATGAGAGGTCTTGAACGAATTACTCCTTAAGATTATCTGAAGGATAACCGGAGAAAATTATTAATTTTATGGAGGGATGGCCGAGTGGTCGATGGCGGCGGTCTTGAAAACCGTTGACTGAAAGGTTCGCGGGTTCGAATCCTGCTCCCTCCGCCAAATTGTAAAATCCGTAAAGGATTCAAAAATTAAATATCGGCTGATATAAAATGCGGAGAGATGGCTGAGTGGCCGAAAGCGATCGCCTGCTAAGCGATTGTACGCCCTTTAAAGGTGTACCGCGGGTTCAAATCCCGCTCTCTCCGCCAGTTTTTTTAAATAAATTGTGTTGATTCTATTAACATGTTATTAACTGCGTCCTCAGATTTAATCAGCATATTTAGCGCCCATGGCTCAGCTGGATAGAGCGTCGGACTACGAATCCGGATGTCGGAGGTTCGAATCCTCCTGGGCGCACCAGTAAATAAAAGGGCTTCCATGTGGAAGCCCTTTTATAGTTTTACGGCAATTATAAATCAAAGTTAGTCAACTAATTCGGATTTGGATGACTATTTTAAGGAGTTAAATTTCTCCTTTTTAATTCCAATCTTACATCAATTCTGCGCGCTCTTAAATCATCGGCAGTATATCCCGATCCTCCCGTGGTTACACCTGCGCCGCCTCCAACACCACTGCCGAAAGAGCCAATTCCAATACCGATTTGCGGGCCTGACTGTTTTTCCTGGCGTTCGATTTCATCGTTAAGTCTGTAATAATAACGAAGGAGATTCTCATTACTCATAGCTTTATAATTTTCGGCGAGTAACTCTTTGGAATTTCCCGCGCATCCCAAAACAAAAGATACAGCTGCAAAAATAAAAAACAATATGGCAATATTTCGAGTCGACTTAATCATATATTATTCTCCTTATGCTAATGTTTTTTTTATTGTCAATATGTCCATTCATGCTTCACTTTGATAAAAAACTTAAGCGTATTATAGACAAAATATTTTGTTTGTCTATTGAGATTTTCGAGGAGATTATTTAGAATTTTTTACTATCAGGAGAATTAAATTGGTAATATAAAACCCCCTTAAGACATTATATCGTAAGGGGGTTGGTATCTTTGTATTACAGATCATGTTATTTTACGTAATTAAACATCCTTTCTTTTTTCACAGGCTTCCTGATAGAGTCTC
>JBEKJX010000314.1:0-3438 GCA_050011015.1 Smithella sp. | reverse complement strand
TCCGGGGAAATTTCGCCCGAGGGAACGGCGCGTGTGGAAAGTAATTACTGCTTTCCGGCGGAAATCGCGCACGGAGCAGTACAGGATATCTTTAACCGGAAAATAGATTACATTTTTCTGCCGCATTTCCGGGACATGGAAAGCTATGAAAAAAATGCTCCGGCCAATTTCTGCCCCATAACCCAGAGCCTTCCCTATTATATCAAGAAAGCTTTCCCGGAGATACCCGATGAAAAATATTTAACGCCGGTCGTCAGCTTTATGTATGGAACGGACAAGGCCGCCGAACCCTTTATTGAGATGGCCGCAAAACTTGGTTTTGGCCAAACACAGGCAAAAGAAGCCTTTGCCTCCGCCTACGAAAAACAAATGGAATGCTTTGCCTTGTTTTCGAAATTGGGCAAACAAGCCCTCGAAGATGCCCGTCAGGCTAAACGGCCGGTAATAGCGATTCTAGGGCGGCCATATAATTCCTTCACCAAGGATGCCAACATGGATATACCCCGGAAATACACATCCCGCGGTTATTCCGTTATCCCTTTTGATATTCTTCCTTTTGAAAATCAGGCCATCTATCCCAATATGTACTGGTATTACGGCCAGCAGGACATGAAGGCGGGCAGGCTCATAAAGGAAGAAGATAATATCTTTGTCACCTACATATCCAATTTTTCCTGTGCGCCGGATTCCTTCATGCTGCACTACCTGAAGTGGATGATGGGCGTCAAACCTTTCCTGATTCTGGAGTTGGATTCACATACGGCCGATGCCGGCGTGGATACCAGAATTGAAGCGTTTCTGGACATCATCGAAGGATACCGATCCAAACTGACCGGTATTTGTGAAGAAAGGTATGACAATGGCTTGCGGTTCATCAATAATCCCGGTGAAGAGATTCACATCAAAAATAATGTCACCGGTGAAAAGATACCGATTAAAAACAACCCGCGCGTGAAGTTGCTCTTATCCAATATGGGCAGACTGTCGGCGGAATTGATCGGCGCTGCAATTCGCGGTTTAGGCATCAACGCGGAAACAATGCCTGTGCCGGATATATACACACTGCAATTGGCCCGCAATCACGCCTCCGGCAAGGAATGCCTTCCTTCACACCTTGTTCTGGGGAGTGTGCTCAAATATTTATCCTCCGGGAAATACCGTAAAGATGAAATTTATATACTATTTCTTCCGACAACAACAGGACCCTGCCGCACCGGCCAGTATTTTGTCTTCTTTGAAAACCTCTTTAAAGATTTGCGCATGGAAAATGTGGTAGTGTTCACGCTGGATTCCGATAATTCCTACAATGAGCTCGGACCTCAATTTTCCAAATACCTCTGGTGGTCATTCATTATCGGCGATTATATGAAAGACATAGAAACATCCTTGAAAACGTGCGCGGTTGATCCTTCAAAAGCAATGATGAATTACGATAAAATCTGGCAAAAGATGATCAACGCAGCCGAAAAAGATGTTACCAGAATACTTCCTGTTTTAAAGGAAATATCCGCTGATATTTCCAAAATACCATTAAAGAAAAATATCGATAAATGCTCTAAGGTACTTATTGTAGGTGAGATTTACGTTCGCCGTGATGATTTTGCCGTGGACGAATTGATTCAGCATTTTAGCCGTCGCGGAATCATCGCCAAGGTATCGAGTGTCTCCGAATGGGTTTACTATTGCGATTTTGTCCGTTACAATGAACTCAAAAAAAGATTGAGTTTGCTTCCCTGGTATCGCCGTCCCTCCGCGAAAGAATTTATGGATTTAATAAAGTGGAATATTGAACACGCATACAAGCATAATGTAGAAAAAAATATTCGCGGGATACTGGCTTCAACGGGATTGATTCCCGATTCTCCTCATAATATGCGTGAAATAATGGAGAATACCGAAAAATATTTTGTAAGCCAGGAGCTTTATTCTGAAATAAGCATATCGAGCGGTGTTGCCGCCACAGCTATGATGGATGGATATTCAGGCATAGTTAACATTTCTCCTTTTGCCTGTTTAATCGGACGGGTGATTGAAGGCGTCATTACTCCGTGGGCGAGAGATCAAAAATATCCGATAATGTCGGTTGAAATTGACGGAAACCTTCTGCCTCCTAATGTTATAAACAAGCTGGAAATATTCATGCTCAATGTGCAGAGATTCAAAAATAAAGACAGCATAAGCACAAATTCGGAATAATAATTATGGAAGATGTAACCGGAATTATATTAGCTGGCGGCAAAGATTCCCGCATGGGCGTCAATAATGCATCTCCGGAAATTGACTCCATTCGCCTGATTGAAAAAACGTTAAACATTTATCGTCAGATCTTTAACGAAATTATTATCGTCACAAACGATCCTCTTGCTTATATTGAATATGCCGATGCCGCTATTGTTACCGATATTTATCAAGGAAAGGACCCTCTGGGAGGAATATACACGGGACTGTTTTACGCGAAAAACTCTTACGCTTTTGTCAGCGCCTGCGATATGCCTTTGCTCAATAGAGATTTTATACTTTATATGATTGATCAGACAGGCAGGTATGACATTGTCATTCCCGAACTTCCCAAAGGATTCCAGACGCTGCATGCGATTTATTCCCGCAACTGCCTTCTTGGCATGAAGCGGATGATTGATACAACGAATGAACTTAAGATTACCGGATTTTCCAAAGAAGTGCGAATACTCAGCATTACGGAAGAAAAAATTAAACCGTTCGAGAAAGACGGGCGTATTTTTCTTAACAACAACACACCGGAAGATTTGGTAAATGCGGATGGTTGATTTCCATTTTCAGACGACAGCAGAATATTCTTTGTTTCATATTTTCCATTCGGGGAAATATGTATATTGTTTTCTTCTGTGCTTCTACCTGTTCGTTCCTTTTTCCGTGTCAGTGGCAACGGCGGCAGACTATCCGTGTGCTGCGCTTTTATCGGACGGCAATCTTCCCGGCAATCAGCAAAATACCGCATCTTCACCCAAGCCTGACATATGGTGTTTAGGTGTGGGCGAAGGATTTCGCGCAGGAACACGTGTTTTTGGCGCATCCGCCGGAACAACTTACGGCATATTAATGTTCGGCGGCATTGAACGTCACCAACTGTCTATGATATCGGTCTCTTATGGGGAGATGACCGGTGACATGAAAGGAACCGCCAAATGGTATCGCGGGAATATAGAGCTGCGGGCGGAATTATTCGGCGGCGCTCAGTTTAATTCGGAAAGATTATCTCTTGCAGGGGTTGCGCCGCATATACGATACCTTTTTGCAACAGGCACCCGGCTGATTCCTTTCATCGATGCGGGTGCAGGCGTATTGCTTACGGAAATTCGGGCGCCGGATCTTGGCGGCGCTTTCGAGTTTAACGAGCAGGCAATTATCGGAGCGGATTATTTTTTAAAAGACAACGTGAGTATCAATATAACTATTCAA
>JBEKJX010000313.1:0-3442 GCA_050011015.1 Smithella sp. | reverse complement strand
ATACCTGTAGGCAAGTGGGTAATTCTTACCGCTGAATCAGTTTTATTTACATGCTGACCACCTTTGCCGCCTGCCCGAAAAGTGTCAATACGCAAATCATCTTCGTTGATTTCAATATTAATTTCATCATCTACTTCCGGATAAACAAAAACAGATGCGAACGATGTATGACGACGGGCGTTAGAATCAAAAGGAGAAATACGAACCAACCGGTGGATGCCGATTTCCGCTTTAGCATAACCGTAAGCATATTCACCCTCCACAGTAAATGATACGCTTTTAATACCGGCTTCATCTCCCGCAAGAGAATCGATTATTTTTGTAATAAATTTCTTTTTTTCCGCCCAGCGCAAGTACATGCGCAGCAACATTTCCACCCAATCCTGCGCTTCTGTTCCTCCTGCTCCTGCATGGATGGAAACAATGGCATTCATGGAATCCTGTTCGCTGTTAAGCATCATTTTAAGTTCTTCCTGATTAACGGCCGAACTCAATTGTTCCAATTCAGCGGACAGATCCTCCAGAACCTGCTCATCTTTTTCCTCGATGGCAAGACTCCCGATATTTTCGATATCGCTTATTTTGCTGTTAAACTTTTCCCATCTATCCAATGCCTCCGCGAGCTTTGCCTTTTTTTGCAGAACTTCACGGGCTTTATCCTGATCATTCCAAAAGTCTTTTTTTAAAGACAAATCTTCCAAATCTCTTATTTTAAGTTTCAGTTCGGAAACGTCAAAGACAGTCCCCTATGTATTTTATTCTTTTTTTCAAATTACTTACTGCTTCCTGCATGTTTTCGAACGCCATTTCGAACCCTCCCTTTAAAACTTATAAAAAAATAAAAGATGATTAACACAAAACAAATTATAATCAGGATATCACCATATTCAGCGTAGAAGGTTGGTATGTTGACAAATTTTACGTAACCTTTCAAGGCATCTTCCCGAAAAATGTCTGTTTCCGCAATTATCCTGCCACCGGGATCAATAATTCCGCAAATACCGGTATTGGCGGCTCTTACCAGATAAAGCCGCGTCTCCACTGACCTGAAAACCGCCATGGAGAAATGCTGAAAAGGCGCCGAGGTTTTGCCAAACCACGCATCATTGGTAATATTAACCAATAAACCGGCAGAATTATTTTTATACATTCTGGCGGCAGACGGCAATATACTTTCGTAACAAATCAAAACTCCAATTTTTTTATTATCCAAAGTTAACGGACTGAATCCGGCTCCCCTGCCAAAATCACCGGTGCCGGCAGTTAATTTCTTAACGAACGGGAAAACATCTCTGAACGGCACATATTCGCCATAGGGAACAAGATGAACTTTATCGTACTTGCCTTTAACTTCACCGGACGGAGACAGTAGATACGCGCTGTTGAAAAAATCATCACGGTCTTCTGTTTGCGAACGGCTCACGGAACCAAATAATAACCAGCTTTTTGTTTTAAGCGATAAATTGATAATCTGATCGTGCAAACTGCTTATATTCTGAAACAGAAATGGAGCAGCCGTTTCCGGCCAGATAATTAAACTTTCATTTCCGGGTGAATTTCTTAAAGAAAGTTGTTCATATATGTTCAATGTTCCTCTCTGGTAATTTTCATTCCATTTTACAGACTGATCAATGTTACCCTGTATTAACGATACTTCCATGCCCGGCGAATTTTGCACGGCTTTATCAACTTGATCCAGACGGAAAATACCGTAAATATAAACTCCGGCCAAAACAAGGAAAACAACGCAAGCCATTGCATAGGATCTCTTTGATCTTTTATCGATAACTTCAAATATTGCCGCATTCATTAAAACGATTAAGAAAGACAAACCAAACACACCGGCAATATCGGCAAATTGAAGGAAATAAGTGTTCAGATACTGGGAATAACCAAGATTTTCCCAGGGAAAGCCTGAAAGCAGAAATGACTTGCCATACTCAAAACAAATCCACAAAACAGGCGCAGTCAGTAAAATGGGTATTTTCTCCCGGAAATATACAATGCATGCGGCAAACAAAGCGATATAAATGCTCAAATAGCAGGCGAGGAGCAACATTAAAATAATACCGGTATATAAAGGCAGATAACCGTAATTTATAATGACAAACGCAATCCAATAAATTATTCCGGTATAACTGACAATTCCCGCGATAAAACCTAAAAGCAATCCCTGCGTAAATGTCGCAGCTTTCTTTAGAGCGAAAAAAAGAGGAATAAAAGCTATCCAGGCAAACCAGCCGGAGCCGAATTTGGGAAAAGATAAAAATAATAACACGCCGCTTATAACCGCTAAAAAAACGGTATTGCGTGTGAATAAACGGATTGAACCTGATTGAAGATCATTGCTGGTTTTATTTTTATTTTTATTTCTCATTTACACCATTTGATTTCATTTTTATAATTTTTACTCTTTTAATACTGCGTTCATCTGCATTTTCAATTGTAATTTCCAGATTCTCTATCTGAAATTTTTCTCCGGTCAGAGGAATCCTTTTAGTCGAATCCAGTATGAAGCCGCTGAGCGTCTCATATCTGCCTTTTTTCAAGGTAATATTTAAGTGTTCTTCAATTTTATCGATTTCCATGCGGCCATCGAATATCAATGATCCATCCGGCGATCGGGAAATTCCATCGGCAGCCGTATTCGTTTCATGTTCATCACGGATTTCTCCGACAATTTCTTCGAGCAGATCCTCCAATGTTACCAAACCGGCCGTTCCGCCATACTCATCAATAATTATCGCCATGTGCTTTTTATTTTCTTTTAATTCATAGAACAATAAGTGGGTATTCTTAGTTTCAGGAATATAATATGGAGTGCTTAAACAAGATAATATATCTTCTTTGGTAATTTGTTTCGTCCAGAATTCAAGGATGTCTTTAACATTTAAAATTCCGATAATATTATCAATAGTATCCCTGTATACGGGAATCCGCGTATGCCTTGACGCAATTACTTCATTGATAATTTCCTCAATGGCCGCTTCCGTGCTTACAGCAACAATCTCCGTACGTGGAATCATTATTTCGCGAACCAGGGTGTGGGTAAACTCTAAAATATTTTCAATGATTTCCCGAGAGGAAGGATCTACCAGACCACTTTTCTGCGCTCTGGCCAATACGGCGTCAATTTTATTTTTCATATATTTATTTTCGCGCCAGAAAAAAAGCTTGAGAATAATTTTTGTGATATTCAAAAATATTTCTCCCTGAATTATAAGCCGCGCAAATACTCCGGTCTGATCCGGCTTAAGTCTTCTTCCTCGATTACTGAACTGATCATTTTTAAGATTTTTTCTTTTTCCCGGGGTAGATAGGCTTTTACCGATAAATAATTAGACGCATGGTTAGAAGTGAAATAGCAATTTGTAAAATTGGATTCGGCGATCATCAAATAAAGCTCACGGATAAAACCAAACTTATCAGGTAAAACAAAACG
>JBEKJX010000312.1:0-3452 GCA_050011015.1 Smithella sp. | reverse complement strand
AAGGAAGAACATGGGTTTGGCCGGCCATACCACCTCTCATGAATTCGAGATACTCAGCGCGGGAGAAGTTTTTGACCGGGTGGACGCCGCCTACATTGTCGGTCTGGAAGCACGGGGACTTTCCCCCTGCGCGAGAAGATACATGCAGACCGGCAAGGTTAAGGTGACCGAGTGGACCAATTACTGTATCTCGGCAAGACTCAGAGCCGCCGCCATGGGCGTCCCCTTTGTTCCCACGAGGAACCTTTTGGGCACGGATACCTTCGAATACAGCGGAAGCATAATCGTTGACTGTCCGTACACCGGCAAGAAGCTTGCTTTGCAACCCGCGCTCTATCCGGATGTGGCCATTATCCATGTCCATGAGTCGGATGTCTACGGAAACTGCAGAATCCGGGGCATTCTCAAATCGGACAACGACCTGGCCCGTGCCGCCAAATGGACGATCATCACCTGTGAGCGATTGATCTCCAATGAAGAAATACGCAGAGATCCCTCCGAAACAACCATCCCATACTTTTTGGTGGATGCAGTTTGCGAAGTGCCCTATGGAAACTATCCTGGCAATATGGTGTATGAATACTTTTCGGATGAAGAACACCTGCGGGAATGGCTGAAGGCCGAGGAAGACCCTGAAGTCTTCAAGGAATTTCTCAAGAGAAACATTTATGACTGCAAGAATCACCATGAATACATCAACCTGAACGGTGGTATGGAGAAACTGCTTAAACTCAGAACAATTGAATACCTGCTACACAAGGAGGCTGACTAATGACAACGAATTACAATCCAATGGAACTGATGATCTGTGTTGCCTCAAGAGAGCTGGAGGACGGTTCGACCTTAGCCGTGGGCACCGGCTCGCCCTGTGCGGCGGCTATGCTGGCACAGAAACTGAACTCACCGAATCTGGCCATCATGTTTGAAGCGGGAAGCGTCAGTCCGCAACTGCCTGAGATGCCCATTTCCGTCGGTGATTCGCGCGCCAGTTACAAGGCCGTGATGGTTTCCACCATGGGAGCAATTATGGAAACATGTCAAAGGGGATATGTCGATTACACCTTTTTGGGAGGTGCTCAGATCGATATGTATGGCAACCTGAATTCTACGTATATTGGAGGAACCCATCAGAAACCCAAGGTTCGTTTTCCGGGAAGCGGCGGCGCCAATGATTTTGGAAGTTTCTGCTGGAAGATGATGGTGCTGACTGTTCAGGATGCACGTCGCTTTGTGGAGAAGTGCGAGTTCATCACAACGCCAGGCTGGCTGCAAGGAGGAAACAGCCGGTACGAGGCGGGTCTGCCTGAGGGGACCGGGCCTTACAAGGTTTTCACCAACATGGCTGTCATGGATTTCGAGCCGAAAAGCAAGCGAATGCGGATCATTTCCATCAATCCCGGCTATTCCATAAAGGATGTTCAGGATAATTGCGGTTTTGAGTTACTCAAAGCGCCTAAGATAACGGAAACAGCACCACCGACTGAAATCGAGCTTAAAATCCTGAGAGAGGAAGTCGATCCCCATCGGTACGTTATCGGCCGGTGACATATTGATGGATTTTTTTGTATCTGCGGAAGCGGAAATCGTTATACCCGCTGCATTGATCCATGAACAAAATACCCGTGAAGGCAAAGGAGTATCACAATGACAAAAATTTATGATCTGAGCATACCCATGGAGGATAGTCCTAGCGAACTTCAGCCCGTAAAAGTGGAACATAAAGCGCATGATACCACACTGCCAATCATTGAATTTGTGTTCGGAGCGAAGCAGAGCGATATGGTGGACGGTTTGGGCTGGGCAGATGATGCCGTTTCGCTATCCGCCCATTCCGGAACGCATGTTGATGCTCCCTGGCATTATGCTCCGATATCAGAAAGTAAAAAAGCGCGAACTATCGATGAAATGCCGCTTGACTGGTTTTATCACGATGGTGTCGTCCTTGATTTCAGGCATAAACCACAGGGTTCTGGTATTGGTGTCCATGACTTGCAAGCAGCGCTTAAAAAAATATCTTATACCCTTAAGCCGTGGGATATCGTTCTAATACAAACCGGAGCAGACAAACAGTGGGGGAGCCCAGAGTATTTTATGGCCGGTTGTGGCATGACAGAAGAGTCCACTCTCTGGTTGATTGAACAGGGGTGCCGGGTAATGGGTATCGATGCCTGGGGGTGGGACAGGCCGTTCAACGCCATCAAAGAGGAATTTGAGCGTACCCACGATAAAAGCATTCTCTGGGCGGCACACAAGGCAGGTATCAAACATGAATACTGCCATATAGAAAAACTGGCGAATCTGGATGCCCTACCCAAACCATTTGGTTTTAAAGTGTCCTGTTTTCCCGTAAAGCTCACCGGGGGGAGTGCCGGATGGTCAAGGGTTGTGGCGCTTTATGAAAGTTGAAGGTCGATGTTCTCGTGGAGGGTGGTAAAATTGTTCATGTATGACCAGGGCTGAAAGAGGAAATGTTGTATTTTTGTCGAGGTTGATGATTTATTTCTTTCATGAGGAAGTAAGAAATAAAATTAAGATTTCCGAACCGGTGGAATTGTTGACCTCACCTTAGTTCCAATTATAGATAGTTGTCAGACCTTATGATTACCATTTGTAAGCATGTTTTTAATATGGTACTGTTTTTCCATCTCATGGAAGCTGGCAGCTTTTCTCCATTGTAATAAAATAAATATTATACTTGTATATTAATACACTACATATATGTTATCATGTATTTAATGCACATAGGCATTATTGGGAGGTTTAGATATGAACGTAAAAGGCATCATTTATCTTACCGGAAAGAATACTATCATTGCAGCTTTCGGCGAGGAACGCTGGAATTCCTTTGTACCCAAACTGGCAGCAAAGGATAAATTTTTCAGCAATACAATTTGGGCCATTACTTCCATTCCGATGGATAATTTCATCCTTTATCTTGACGAACTGGTTAAGGAATTTTTCGACAACGACAAAATGCAGTACGTGACGTTTGGGAAGGTAGCCGCTCAATTTGCCCTGTCGCCGGAAGGTCCGTACAAATCTTATCTACTCACAAAGGATACAAAGCAGTTCGCCGAGTTTGTCCTGCCTAAACTCTGGTCGACGTATTTTGACGAAGGAAAAGCTATCGCAAAGTTCGAGAACAAAATCGTTCATTTAAAAATTACCGGGCTTCAAATCAAACATTCTTACTTCGAGAAACTCCTTATGGGTTACTTTCAGAAGGCCCTCAAAATTTTCGGGAAGAAAACTGTTGCAAAACAGGTCAGGAGCCTTGCATCTGGCGATGATGATATTTATTTCCAGTATGAACTAAAGGACTCTTAACAACAAAATATAATGGGCTGTGTCGATTATGTCCAATCCAATGGGTATGGTGAAGCTTGAAGAAGGATTATATATAAATGTCTCCTCCTTGGAAATTGTCGATACTGAAAAGACAACTGCCGTAT
>JBEKJX010000311.1:0-3479 GCA_050011015.1 Smithella sp. | reverse complement strand
AATCAATGGCGAACAAGGGGATTCTCTTCTCTAAGACCAAGGAAGGGAAAAAACTCTATGGATTGGTGCCGCTTATTCCCGGTATCTTCGAGTTTCCTTTCATGAAAATCAAGACGGTTACATCTGAGATGGAAAAGAGATTAGCCGAGCTCTGGGAGGAATATCATCACGAGGCCCTTGGCGCGTCATTTTCGGGCAATCCGACGCCGCTTATGCGGGTTATTGCGGTCCAGAAGGCGATCCCGTCGGAAAATCGCGTTCATCCCTACGAGGAAGTTAAGCATTTTATCAGCAATGCCGCCTTTATCGCGCTGGCGGACTGCGCCTGCCGTATCAGCGTGGGCAAGTGCGATAAGCCGAAGGACGTTTGCCTCATCTTTGACGGCGCCGGTGAGTTTTTGGTGGAGCGCGGTTTCGCCCGCCAGATCACAAAAGAAGAGGGGATGGATGTGCTCGACCGCTCGGAGAAAGCCGGGCTTGTCCATACCAGTAATAACAGCGCCGACAGAGCCGGAATGATCTGCAATTGCTGTCCCTGTTGCTGCACTGTCCTGCGGGGAAGGACGCAGGTGAAACATCCCCACGCCTTTGAGACCAGCCGTTTTGAAGCCATGATCATAAACGATGAATGCACCGGCTGCGGTATCTGCGCGGAAGAGAGGTGTCCGGTAAACGCGATAGAAATAGTAGATGATCTTGCCGTGGTGAATGCAGCGGAGTGTATCGGCTGCGGGTTATGCGTCACGGGCTGTCCGGTGGACGCGATTGAACTTGTCGAGCGCAAGGCGATTCCGGCAATCCCGGCCACAACCGTTGAGATGGCTCTCAAGATAGTTCAGGAAAAAGGCCGGATGGATAATTTTATCAAGATTATGCAGCGCTAGGATTTTTTTGCACTCCCTGTCCGGTCAAGCCGGAAAGACTCGACTTGACAGGGAGAAATAAATTATTACCGCTATGGTGGAGTTCATTGGTGAAGCCACCTGTTTTTAAGGCAGGGCCGGAAACGACCCTGCCTTTTTGTTTCATTGAATACCAATTCTAAATCAAAGATGATATTGAGGCGGCTAGGTGAAGGCGACGAGGCGTATTATACATACGTTGAGGAAGCCGACAACGACGCCAACAAAAATAGCGCTTTGATTTAGAATTGGTATAAGTTCAAACCGTGATGTCGCAGGTTCCGAATCCGGCCCATTCGTTGAGAGGAATACTCGATGTGATTTTAAAACCCGCTCTATTGGGTTCGTCACTGCGGGCAATCGTGATCTGACCGACCAGATCATGGATTTCACGATCAACAACAAAAGTAATTTCTTCGACGATCACAACCAGATCCGATTCCAGGGCGGAATCGATTCTCATGCCCAGTGATGCATCGCAGCATCCGGTAGACCGAATCTCGATCCGAACCGCGCCACTCGCATTATTCCCGGACATCCAAGATTTGATGGCCCCAGCCGTGCCCGGACCAAGTGTAACAATGGGTTGTTCCTGCATAAGAAATTCTCCTGATATGCTTTCTTATTCTGTAGGGATCGAACGCCTTCCGATCCGGGCGGCGCGTTTTGGGAAACGCGCCCTGCATATTTTATTTGCGCCGCATATCCGAAAAGACACAAAAGAAATTTGGGTGGATATCTAAAATTATTTAATGCCCTTTAAAAAATCCGGAGCGGTAAAAGTTGGATTCGGGTATGTGTAAAATCCTTTTCTGGTTTTTTGTCCCAAGTCGCCTCTGTCGACATATTTTTTTACGAACTCCGTGTTTTTGATCTTCACGGGATCACCGGTTTGTTTTGCCCAGAAATTTGTAACATGCCATACGGTGTCCAGACCCACGCTGTCCATGAGTCCAAACGGTCCTATCAGCATTCGCATAATTCCCATCCAGACTCTGTCTATGTCTTCGACCGCCGCGATATCATTTGAGGCAAGCGTCAGGGCGTTGTCGAAAAGACCGGCGAACATATAATTAAAGACGTAGCCCATGCTCTCTTTATGAAGAACAATCGGAGCCAGGCCGGTTCTTTCGGCGAATTCCTTCACCAGTTGCACGACCTCCGTCGATGTCCCGGGATGAGGCATTACATCTACCACGTTTGTCATGCGTATATCGTGAAAGTGGTAAGCGAGAAATTTCTCAGGCCTTCCCGTGGCCTGGGCGATCATGGAAGGCAAAAGTGTTGATGTATTGGTGGTAAATATCGTTCTTTCTGGGCACAACGCATTTAATTGCCCGAATACTTTGCCCTTGAGCTCCGGATCTTCCGGCACCGATTCACTCACGAGGTCGGCGTCCTTGGCGGCTTCTTCCATATCGACGCTGATTTTTATTCTGCTTATGGCCGCCAGGGCCTTCTCCTGCGTGATCCGGCCTTCTCTTAACATCCGGGCGGCAATTCTATTTATCCGCTCCATCGCCTTTTCCAGGAACTCTTTTTTTATATCATATAATACCACATTACAATCGTGGAGCGCGCACTGAAATCCGATCTGCTGGCCCATAGTGCCGCTACCCGCGATAAGAACATTTTTAATGTCGTCAACTTTCATAATAACCTGCTTTCTGCATTTCTGAAATGCGAGTTTTATTAATGATGGCCGTGTTTGGCTTTGGATTTCATTTCCGTATATTCGGCACGAAGAGCGATATGATCCATGTCGTCCATATCTTCGGCTCTTTTTACCCAGTCTTCGAATTGAATATCGACGCCGAAAATTCCGATCATTTCATACTGATCATTAACGATAGGAGCCGAAACCGTGAAACATAGAATTCCGGTCATCTTGGAAATAAAGAAATCGGAGACATAAACCTTGCCCGTCTGTAGCGGCTGTATGAACCATTCCCTGTCGGACTGGTCGGTTCCGACGCCGTAGTTTTCATACTTGGCGCGGTCGGCAATATTGGTAATATTCTTTGTCGTTTTCCGGCCGTTCATATCAACGATGTAGGCGAACTGGATTGAGGGATGTTCATCCACAAATTCCTGCATCAACGCTTCCTGTTCTTCCGTGTTCATGGTCTTCATTATCGGATGTTCGATGATTTGATTGACCTCGGCGACGGCCGCTTTTTCAGCAATAAATTTGATTTTTTCCAATTCCGACATAAAGTATTCCGGTAAATAAATCTGGACTCTTTTCTCCATCTCTTCAGGAGAAATCGAGGTGATCCGTCCCGCATCGTATTGTTCCACGACCCATTTATGAATTTTAGAAATTGCCGGATGCCTTTTATCCACAATTTTGTTTCCTTCAAGATTGAAACGCTGATTAATCCAGAAAGCTATGCCGGCGTTGCCGGATTTGTCGGTGATCGTTGTAGTGATCGGTCGTTTCAAAATCTTTCTTGTATCGAATATGTTGTAAATTTCTTCGCATTTAATTAATCCGTCGGCATGGACGCCGGCGCTGGTGACATTGAACCCCAATCCGACAAAAGGATAATTATGCGGTATTTTCACGCCGATTTC
>JBEKJX010000310.1:0-3487 GCA_050011015.1 Smithella sp. | reverse complement strand
TGTGGCTCAGGCTGTTTTTCGAGCGGCAATGAAGGGGAAGGTCGGCCCGGTTATTTTCGAAATCGCCCGCTCGGAAATTGACTATACAATGCAGCGGCCGGTTGAATATACCTGCGCGGTAACTGCCGCCGCTATTAAAACCGGCTATCGCGGACCGGTTTTTCTACAGGGAGATCATTTTCAGATAAATGCTAAAAAATATGCCGCCGATGCCGCAAAGGAGATTCAGACGGTAAAAAATTTGATCTGGGAGGCAATTGAATCCGGATTTTATAATATTGATATCGACACTTCCACTTTAGTGGATTTGACGAAAGCAAGCGTCAAGGAACAGCAGAAGTTAAACTACGGCCTCGCGGCAGAGCTTACAACGATGATACGTGATTTAGAGCCTGAAGGGATTACCATATCCGTAGGCGGCGAGATCGGCGAAGTCGGCGGGAAAAACAGCACGGTGGAAGAACTTCAGGCTTATATGGATGGATATCTGGAAGAACTCAAAAAGCAGGGTGAATCGCTTAAGGGAATAAGCAAAATCAGCGTTCAGACGGGCACAACACATGGGGGCGTTCCTCTGGCGGATGGCAGTGTGGCCAAGGTTAAAATTGATTTTGGGGTTCTGGAAAAATTGTCCGCGCTGGCACGTTCTCAATATGGTCTTGCCGGAGCTGTCCAGCATGGAGCATCCACTCTTCCCAATGAAGCCTTTGATAAATTTCCGGCTGTAGGCACGGCCGAAATTCATCTGGCCACCGGTTTCCAGAATATTATTTACGATAGTTCCAGCTTTCCCGGAGATTTAAAAGAAAAAATATACGAATATATGAAAACTGAATTAAAATCTGAATGGAAGGAAAAAGATACCGAAGAGCAGTTTGTTTACAAAACCCGTAAAAAAGGATTTGGTCATTTCAAGTTGGAAATGTGGCATTTACCTGCGGATGTTCTCAATAAAATCGGTGTCGAATTAGAAAACCAATTTTCTTTTTTATTTGATAAACTCAAAATGACGGAAACGCAGGAAATAGTTAAAAAATATATCAAACCGGTGGATGTGCAACTGGAAATTCCTGCTTCTTTAAAATGAAAGCGGCAATCCTGGAGAAGATAACCAGTTTAAAAGAAAACAAACAACCGCTGAAAATGGTTGAAGTGCCTCAACCTGTAATCGGAGACGGGGAAATTCTGGTTAAAATCTCCGTCTGCGGTGTTTGCCATACGGAATTAGACGAGATTGAAGGAAGAACTCCTCCGCCGAAACTGCCCGTTATTTTGGGGCATCAGGCGGTTGGCATTGTTGCAGACCGCGGTAAACTCGCGCCGAGATTCGCGATTGGCGACAGAGTTGGAGTCGGTTGGATTAATACAGCATGCGGCCGCTGTCCGGCTTGTCTTTCTGAAAATGAAAATCTCTGCGTGGATTTTCGGGCGACCGGCAGGGACGTTCCCGGTGGTTATGCCCAGTATTTGGCGGTAAATGAGAACTTCGCTTTTGCCATTCCGGATATTTTTTCTGATGCTCAGGCAGCGCCACTGTTGTGTGCCGGAGCTATAGGATACCGCGCTTTGCGCCTGGCAAATTTAGTTGATGGACAACGTCTGGGACTCACCGGATTTGGCGCTTCCGCTCATCTAGTTTTGAAAATGGTCCGTTACCGCTATCCTCACACGGAAATATTCGTTTTTGCCCGCAATAAAGATGAACAAAGTTTTGCCCGTGATCTGGGCGCTGTCTGGGCCGGAGACACAAGCGAGGAGTTGCCCGGAAAGCTACACGCCATTATTGATACCACGCCTGTATGGAAACCGGTTGTTGAAGCCCTGAATAATCTGGCACCTGCCGGGAGATTGATTATCAACGCGATACGCAAAGAAGAGACGGATAAAGATTGTCTTCTGCGACTGGATTACGGCCGTCATCTTTGGCTGGAAAAAGAAATAAAAAGTGTGGCTAATGTAACACGCCGTGATATCAGAGAATTTCTGGCTCTGGCCGCTCAAATACCAATAATGCCGGAAGTGGAAGAATCTCCGCTTACGGAAGCCAACCGGGCTCTTGCCGAACTGAAAGAAGGAAAGATCCGCGGCGCCAAAGTTTTAAGAGTAAGTTAATTTATTAATTATTATCCTGGCAAAAAAAGATAGAAAAACGCGATTGCCTGATCACCCCGAATACGCCGGGCACAGATTTGGGCAATGACAGTAGTATTTGTCGTTGCAAGCGAAGCGAAAAAGCAATCTCGTTGGTGGTGTGTTAGATTGTCATGGCATCCAAGGGACTCTTTACGATGACATTTATTTCCGCCTTATTATTTTTCCCACAACGATATCTTTTTGTCTTTGTTTTTTCTCTGTATTTTTCTCCACGAAAATTTTTCTGCCGGTTACCGGTTCAATTTCCGTGAAATACATCAGGCTTGAATACGTTGATGGAAGCGGCGTAAAAATCTGCACTTGCCGCGGGTTGGTCTTTAATTCTCTTCCGGCGAAAGATTTAAGCTCGCGCATGTCTTCTTCGGTGCATCCAGGATGGGCGGCAATAAAATAATATGTAAGAAATTGTTTCTGCTTTGATGACTTATTTATTTCTTCAAAAATCTGCTTGAATTTCAGCAATGACGCAGCTTGCGGTTTTCCCATAAGTCTTAAGGTGTTCATGGCGATATGTTCGGGCGCCACTTTCAACTGGCCGGAAATATGATGTTTAACCAGTTCCTGCATATAGCCTGCGCAGTGTTTTTTATCGCCCAGAAGCAAATCGTATCTTATGCCGGAAGCGACAAATACTTTCTTGACGCCTTTTATATTACGCAGGCTTTTTAACAAATTAATCTGCCGGTTGTGATCCGGTTTTAAACCGTCGCATACTTGCGGATAAAGACATCTTTTATTTTTGCAGGCGCCACGGGTCTGTTTTTTTACACATTCAATACCATACATGTTTGCTGTTGATCCGCCCACGTCCAGAATATATCCTTTGAAATCGGGAAGCGAGGCGAGTTTTCGCGCCTCGGCAATTATTGATTTTTCAGAACGGCTGATGATCGTTCTTCCTTCATGCAGGCCAATAGAGCAGAAATTACATTCACCGAAGCAGCCGCGATGCGAGGTTATCGAGAATTTAATCGTCTCCATCGCCTTGAGCTTGCCCCGTGCACTATAGAAAGGATGAACATCGCGGGCGAAATCAAGGGCGTATATATTATCCAGTTCTTCAGAGGTCAGATTGGGCTGCGGTTTGTTTTGAACCAGGTAACGCTGGCCGTAACGCTGAAATAGACCTTGCGCGGCCAAGGGATCATTATTCTGGTAGAATATATTAAACATCTGAATAAAAGAATTTTTATCCGCGACAACATCTTCATAAGCGGGCAATTCAATGTAATCAGGCGGCGGGGCGGGGGAGATATAACAAATTCCTCTGATGTCTTTTATGCTTTGACCATTCTGCAATTTTCGTGCGAGTTCCAATATAGCCTTCTCGGCC
>JBEKJX010000309.1:0-3498 GCA_050011015.1 Smithella sp. | reverse complement strand
CAGGGGTATGATTGTTTTTGTTAACAAATATATTTTATTTGCGCAAGGAATGATTGACTTAAAATTTGATTTACGCTACAAAAAACCCACTGCATTTCCATATTAGAAATAAATTAATACAGGGGCATCATGACAGATAAAATTACCTATAAAGACGCGGGAGTGGATATTGATACCGCCAATGAATTTGTAGAACGTATCAAAGCTTCGATAAAAACGACCGCCCGCAAAGAAGTTATCTCCGGCATCGGCGGTTTTGGCGGACTTTTCCATCTCAATTCGGCTGATTTAAAAAATCCGGTGCTTGTCTCTTCAACCGACGGCGTGGGCACCAAGCTTCGCATCGCCCAATTACTGGATAAACATGACACGATCGGCATTGATCTTGTGGCAATGTCGGTTAATGATGTCGTTGTCCAGGGCGCGGAGCCTTTGTTTTTTCTCGATTATCTGGCCACGGGCAAAATAGAACTGGAAAAAAGCGTGAAAATCATCGAAGGAATCACCGAGGGATGCAGACAGGCCGGATGCACTCTCCTGGGCGGTGAAACCGCGGAAATGCCCGGTTTTTACAAACCCGGCGAATATGATCTTGCCGGCTTTTGCGTGGGTGTTGTGGATTCCGAAAAATTAATCAACGGCTCCACAATCAGCATCAATGACAGAATCATTGGACTTGCTTCCAGCGGACTGCATAGCAACGGTTTTTCGCTGGCCCGGAAAGTTCTTCTGGAAAAAGGGAATTTAGGCGTTAACGATAAAGTCGCCGGCCTGGATAAAACCGTCGGCCTGGAATTGCTGGAACCGACAAGAATTTATGTCAAGCCTCTTCTGAAACTTTTCAAAAGCTTTAACGTAAAAGGACTTGTCCATATCACCGGCGGCGGATTCTACGATAATATTCCAAGGATAATTCCTCAGGTCTGCCGCGCGGTTATTAAGAAAGGAAGCTGGCCTGTGCCGCCTGTTTTTGATGTCATCAAAGAGATAGGCAACGTTGAAGAAAAAGAGATGTTTCGCGTATTTAACATGGGCATAGGAATGATGATCATTGTCGCGGAAAAAGAATGTCAGGAAGTTCTTGAACATTTGCAAAGTTTTGGTGAAAAAGCTTATCTGATCGGTTCCATAGAAAAAAAGGGAGACAACCAGGAACAGGTTTGTCTTTCTGAAAATTAGGACAAAAACTATGGCTGATTTATTGAAACTGGGAGTTTTGATTTCCGGAAGCGGCACCAACCTGCAATCTATTATTGATCATATTGAAAAAGGTTCTCTAAAAGCGGTTATCAAAATAGTTATCAGCAACAATCCCGATGCCCCGGGAATCACAAGGGCGAAAAATCACGGGATTCCCTTTGTTGTTTTAAAAAACAGTGATTTTAAAAGCAAGGAAGACTTTGATTCGGAATTGATAAAAGTATTAAAAGACCATAACGTTGATCTGGTTATTCTGGCGGGTTTCATGCGTATTATTTCTCCCGCTTTTTTGAAAGCTTTCGTCCATAAAATAATGAATATCCACCCTGCCCTTCTTCCGTCTTTTCCGGGACTTCATGGACAAAAACAGGCCGTCGATTACGGCGTGAAAATCTCCGGCTGCACCGTTCATTTTGTTGATGAGGGCGTGGATACCGGACCGGTCATCATTCAAAGCGCCGTGCCGGTTCTTGACGATGATACGGAAGAAACGCTGTCGGCAAGAATATTGGTTGAAGAACATAAAATTTATCCGCGGGCGATCCAGCTTTATGCAGATGGGAAAATTGAAATCAAAGGACGCAAGGTATACATTAACCGCTGAAAAAAATATCTCGTCCTGTTTTGTATAATACCATTTAACCGGCTTTTAAAATTTTTTCGGCTGACCATTTATGAGGAAATATATTAATTAATGTACGGTCTGATTGTCATAGGCGATGATCTTTCTTCCCATGTGGCCGCGGCGGTTGCCGCCGGCAACGGCATCAAAACGGCGCTTCTGGCTGAAAGCGGCATGGGAGATGTCTGTTTTGCCGGCGATCTTGCTTTTAATGTTGATCCCGCGCCCTTAACCGGTTTTGGCGAAAATCAAACCGGTTTGTCGCTTTTGACTGAGTTGGGCATTTCTCTGGAAAGCACCTTATTAAATCCCGCTTACCAGATAATTCTCCCGGAAAACAGAATTGATTTCTTCGGCGGCAAGGAAGACCTGGTCAAAGAATTGACCAGAGAATTCCCGGAACTGGCAGCGGGAATAAAATCCTTTTACGATGCGATTACCAGAAACTCGGAGTCTGCAGCTATTTGGCTGCACGATCATCCTTTTATTCAGCCCAGACGTCCAAAGGATTATCTTGACTATATCAGGCTGATACCCCGTTTATTGAGATGTAAATTCGATAACGCTAAATTAAAGCGGTTTATGTCGCGAAACGCTTTATTTAAAATAGTTATGGAAGCGCAAAAGGTTCTGCTTTCCTTTCAAACAAACAATCAGAATTCCATTTTCTCTCATTTTCAATATGGTGCGCCGATGCGCGGCGTCTACTGTTTTTCACAGGGCAAACAGGCGCTTTTTGATTCCCTGATAAAAAAAATTGAACTGACGGATGGTTTGTATCTCAATCGCTGCGAAGTTCTGTCCATCAAAAAAGGCAAATCAATCGAAGTAACTGTCATGGATAAAGACGGTTCACCCTCAATGATTGAGGCCGCGAATTTGATTGTCAGCACAAAATGGCAAAACATGCATTTACTGATTGAACGTAAGAAGAAAATTAATCTAAGTGATTTTATCAGGCCGGTTAAAATTTCCCATTATCCTTTTACAATTCATTTGGGCGTTAAACCAAAATCCATTCCCGAAAAAATGACAAGACATGTCGCTGTCATCAGCGACGTCAATAAAGATATTTATGATGATAATCTGATTATTCTGGAATCCGGCGCGTCTGAAAATGAAAATATCACATCTGCGTCAAAGATTCCGTTGTCGGCGACTGTTTTTCTTCCCAACAATCAGGCGATCTGGACTAAAGAGAACTTGACGCAAACCGCCGGGTCAATAATTGATCGTCTGGAATATTTTCTTCCTTTTTTAAAAGAAAACATTGAATTTTTCGACATAGAAGAATCCATCAATATTTCCAAAAAACAACGCGAAGTTGTTAATCCGAAATATCAACTGCGGAAATCACTTATTTCCGGTTTTGCCGCGAAAAGCAATAAAACCAGATTCGGCAATATTTATCTTACCGGAGCGTCATTATCGGCAGATGCCGGTTTCGAGGGAGAAATCATTTCCGGTATAAACGCCGCATCCCGCGTGACCGGCAAAATGGAGTAATCTATGCAGTGCGATTTTTCCATTGCGAATCTTGGAAAAAGATCAGTTAAATCTCCGCTGAAGATCGGCAATTTTACACCGGACAAAAAAAGATTGTTATTCAACTCCTATTTGGATAATTATCTTTCCTGCGTTGATAAAAATGGTCAGCCGCTTTCCGTGGAACTCGC
>JBEKJX010000308.1:0-3521 GCA_050011015.1 Smithella sp. | reverse complement strand
CATGCCCATACTCTCCATGCCAAGCAATAGTTCAGAGGGATAGGTGGACATAACAATAACTGCGCTGAGAAGCATTGCTGAAAAAAGCCGAAGGCTCTGCAACGCTCCGTAAATAATGCCTTCGCGGTATAGAACTATTCCGCCGGTTATTTTTCCCGGAAATCCCGAATCAGGTGATAAGATTGTAACGATAATGGTACGCGGCTCAAGGGAGTAAAAAAATCCCTGGGATATCATGGTAAAAACCAGGGCGGTGATCATGATAATAAACATTGCCTTTATAGTATTTTTTGCCGGACGCAAAATTCCAAAGAGAAGCAGAACGGCAAAAAAAAGCAGGAACAATTCTGACGGGTTCTTCAGCACAATTATAAGAATGGCGACCATCAGACCCAGAATAATCTTTGTCCGGGGATCAAGCCGATGCATAAAGGTTTCCTTATCCAGATATTTCATTGCTGATAATCCTTCCTTTGTGCATGGTTATTTTACGCCCCGCCAGAACAGCGGCATGTTCGTTATGGGTTGAAAAGATAACCGTTCCTCCCCTGTCGGCATAGTCATAAAGCAGGGCAATAAGTTTATGCCATGTTCTGTGGTCGAGTCCTGTTGTCGGCTCATCAAGAATGATGATCTCCGGTTCCATCGCCATAATGGAAATTACAGCCAGGATTTGTCGTTGTCCCCGCGAGATGGTTTGCGGGTGGCTTAGCCTTTTGGCTTTCAGACCGGCGATTTCCAGATAGCGTTCCACATCTGTTTTCTTGCCCAGGCAACCGGGACCGAAGGCAATTTCTTCTTCCACCGTGGCAGCGAAAAGTTGTTCATCGGGGTTCTGAAAAAGGAATCCCACACGGCCCACCAGCGATTCCAATGCCGGTCTATGAATATTCAAAATCGTGACTTCTCCTTGATCGGGTTGCAGGAGTCCGCTCACAATCTTCAAAAGCGTTGTCTTACCGGAACCGTTATCGCCACAGAATGCAACAATTTCCCCTTTCCGGATCATAATATCAATGTTGTCTAAAACATTTATTTTTCGGGCATAGCCGAAGCAGACTTTCTGCATGGAAATTACCGGTGATGACGACAGCGCCGTTGCTGCTCTGGGCGGCAGGAAGGTTTTTGCCGGTGCAGCATTTTCTGCGATTTGCCCGCCCTCCATGTTAATAACCCTGTCCATCAGAGGGAGATAATCTTCATACTGATGTTCGACCAGAATAACTGTTTTGCCCTTATCTTTAAGCCCCTTGATAATTTTGAAAAAATCTTTTCGACTCTCGCCATCCATGTCTGTTGTCGGTTCGTCAAAGAGGAAAACATTGGGTTGCATTGCATAGATGGAACTGACAGCCAGGCGCTGTTTGTATCCTCCGGAAAGCTTGAATGTTTCCCTGCGCCGCATATCCCATAAACCCATGAAACGCAGGGCTTCATCACGGCGGCTGACGATCTCTTCTCTATGCAGGCACAGGTTTTCACAGCCGAAAGCCACGTCATCTTCCACCCGCATCATAAAAATTTGACTTTCCGGGTTTTGAAAAACGGTTCCTACTGTCTGGGCGATCTCATGCAGGGGTCTTTCCAGTGGTGCGAAACCATTCAGTCTGACCGAGCCGCGAGATGAACCGGCAAAGACATGAGGAATAAGACCGTTCAGACAGTAAAGAAGGGTCGTTTTGCCTGAACCTGAGGCGCCACGGATCAAAACAGTTTCGCCAGGTTCGATCTGCAGGCTGATATCCTGCAATGCCGGAGCATCCGCGCCTGGATAGGTATAACTGAATGAGTCCACAGTAATCATATCAAGTAAATCTCGTCGGTATTATTAAAGTCTTGTGCACCAAATTTAGTTAATTCAATTAAAATTTTACTTCCAGCCCGCCAAACCATGATCTGCCGGGTGCTACGTAGGATGAAAAATAAGATTCGTTAGTAATATTATCTACAGAAAAAGATACCGTGGCAAATTTGGTAATTTTATATGAGACCTTTGCGTCTGCTGTTAAAAAAGGATCATAGGACCCAAATACATTATTCACTGTATCTGTGTTGGTATCTGTCGAGTAGCGCTTGCTTACATATCTGCCTGTGAGAGAAGCGGAAAACGGTCCTACTTCGCATTCCGCTCCTGCATTAATCATTGTATCCGGCATAAAGGTTAATCGTTTATCTACTGATGCAGGATTTGCACTGTTTTCTTTTATCCTGGCGTCTGTGTAAGTGTAATTTGCAAATAGCCTTACATATTTATCAAAGCGCTGTTCGATTTCCAGTACTACCCCTTTGCTTTCAGCTTTACCCGCATTCATGTATTTATACTGTCCTGTGGAAATTGTTGTGTTATAAATAAGGTCTTTCATATAGTTTTCAAAATACGTGGCACTGAACTTTGCACCCGTCCAGAGTCCTTGGGTAATTTCCGCATCCCATGACTGCACTGTTTCAGGTTTCAAATCAGGATTGCCATTATAGGTGTTGGAGCCCGATACATAAGTAGTGAAGAGTTCATAAACCGTAGGTCCTCTGAATGATTGCCCTGCAGACGTTCTTAGTGTGGTATTGTCAAAAGGCTTATATACAACCGCAAGTTTAGGATTGAATGAGGAATCGCTTCTGGAGTCATATGTGGTGGCAAAAGCCCCGGTGCCGAACTGATTAGCGTAACCATCGTATGTTTCCCACCAGTCCTCCCGGAAACCGACGTAGGCGGTAAGATTATCAAGAATCAGTATCTCATCCTGGGCAAAGACAGCGTATGTCTTGTTCTTGCCGCCATAATTATTCGTAAGTGTGGTTGTGGATGTTTCATCCCCCCACTGACTCAGGTTTGATTTTTCCGTGTTAGCCGCAGCTGTTTTAAATGACCCTCCAAGGGTAAGGATATTTCTGGCGAAAATGGGCAGTGTGACTTGAAGGTCAGTATTATAATTTTGATTAGGGGTGCTGGAAACCGTGCCGCCGGAGCCTCCCGCTATTAACGTGCCTGCTTGAGTATACCAGTTTTTCACTTCATCATTAAGACCGAAGGAGAGCTTTGCCTTTGCAATCCCTATCTCAGTTTCAAAATTTACGTTGTATTGATTCACCTCTTTTGCGCCAGACCCCGTATACGAAACAAAGGTGCCTTGAGTGACGCCAGGATAAGAATAGACGGGATTCCCCGATGCGTCCTGCAAGTAAGTATGTGGATCATCGTAATTATACTTATAGCGGACCCTTGCAAACGATGCATTTATTTTTGAAACGTTTGAAAAATCATACTGTGCTTTGATACCGATGTTTTCGTCCCACCAGGTGTTGTCTCCCTTATCTCCGATCAGGTAGCGGGGTTTACCTGTGGTATCCGTGGTATTTGACCAGCCTGTAATACCGGCAGTTGGCTGTGTCGACACAACATTAAGGTATTTCGAGAAGCCGTTTGTCGACTTATACCCATAGTCGAAGAGAAGACTGAATTTGTCGGCGAGTTTGTCACCGTAAGATACATAATACTTTTGAAGATCATCCAAGCTTTGTCC
>JBEKJX010000307.1:0-3534 GCA_050011015.1 Smithella sp. | reverse complement strand
CAATCGCACCAATAATATGAACAGTAGTACCGGGATGATCGGTATGTCCAGGCGGAATTAAATTCAATATATTCAGCGAATTAAGAAGATAAGCATAATCAGGGTCGGAATTGTATCCAAGGTAATACGGGCCATAATAATTCTTTAAAATTATAGGAATGCTAAATAATAGCATTGGAATGATCAACATTGCTGAGAAGGTTAGAATTGATTTATTCGAAGAATCAGACGGATTATTCATTGAAGCCTCTTTACTATTTCAATATCCAAAAAACTTCCAAAGTATTTGCTTATATTGCTAAACCAACTATCTATGGTAATGATTAAAGGTAATATCGGTGCCGGCACTAACGTCCATGTTTTAAGTCCTCCGGAAAGCCAATATAGGAATGGTGTATGCTGTATTACTGATTCAATCTTGAGATTCGGGAAAAGCTCTTCGAATAGTAACCTGTCGCGGTTGAAGACTAACCAGGCCAAAGCACCGTTTGCCCCTGATATCGGGCCAGAACTTTCAAAACTCCAATTTATGCTACTCGTATCAAATCCTTCATGGTGGAAATATTTTAATATCGGCAAAGATATTATACCTACATTTTGGTCCGCAATAAAGATTCGCCCACCCGGCACGAGACAGCGATCCGCTTCCACAAAGAAACTTTTCACATCAGGAATGTGATGAAATACGTTCATCATGCAGATCATTTTCAGGCTTTCGTTCTCAAAAGGCAGTTGTGTGCCGTTAATTACAATATCAATTCCTTCATAAGGAAGAATATCGGATGTAATTATTGACGGAATCACACTTTTGGTAAATCCGGCTCCTGTGCCAAGTTCAAGTGCTTGTCCTTGTGCCGGACATCGTTTTAAGCATTCGGCAAATTTTCTGTAGGTTTCGCGGTAAAAATAAAATAGAGCAGGTTTTGCCTGTATAGTTTTGCGAAGCTCATTTATCCGGGTTGGGTCATCAAGGCTTGTCAATTCCGGCCCCTATCTTGAGCTTAAAGAAACCAATGATAGTCATTCTTAACAGCATCATACCGTGACGGAAACGACTAATATTGGTGCTACCGTATGTGCGGTCAAGATATCGAATGGGTACATCCACAATACCAAGCCCCATAACCGCGGCGGGAAACAAAAGTTCAAAATCTCCAAATGGATCAAAATCGCCAAAATCCGCTCTCCAAGAGATCATTTTATCGTAATCAGATCGGGTAATAAGTTTAGTTCCACAAAGTGAGTCGCCGATTCGCTCGTCAAGCACCCAACTCAATGCCTTTGCAAAAAAAATGTTTCCAAGCCTATTGAGGTATCGCATTGCTTCACCCTGCATGGGATATACTAGCCGTGAGCCGTTGATAAAATCTCCATGACCAGCGCAGTATGCTTGGTAAAATCTTCCCAGCATCTCAGGAGGCATAGTCAAGTCGGCATCAAGTATCGTGAGTAAGTCGTTCTTTGCTTTTGAAAAACCAAGTCGCACCGCATCGGACTTTCCTTTTCCCGTTTGCTGAAATGCACGGATGCTGATTTTATTTTGGTATATCTCCTTTACCCGCTGAATTTCTTCCCAAGTTCCATCGTTAGAATGTCCTTCAACAAATATTACTTCGAGTTCACAGCCTAAATCCGGCATGCGCTTAATGGCGTTCTCAATATTTCCACGTTCGTTGCGAGCGGGTATCACACATGAAAGTGAAGGCTGTCGATAGTTTTCCGGGATAATAGGGCGAAGAACTGCTATATAGGCGAACCCCAGCCATTTCAACAGCGGGACACTCGGCATTAAACGATTAATAAGGCTGCCTAAACCGAACATTCGCCATGGGAAATAAGCGGCAAATCGAGTTTTGACAATGCAAAAATTGGATATTTTAGCGATGTTTTCCAGATCTACACGGGTTACGAATGTTGTCGGAAGTTCTCCGCGTCTAAGTTCAAGTTTGTTTGCAAGACGATATAGCCAACTGACATAAGGATTATAGGCAATGATAATGACCCTGCTTGCACGTGAGATGCGAGAATGCAGGTTAAGCAGGAGGCCTTGAATATCGTAGTTATGATTTATCGTCCCGTTAATCAGAAAAATTGTTTTTTGATAAGTATCGTTAGAAACATCAGATAAATTTTCATCGGTTATAACCGTCTTTGATGAGTTGACGATCATATCAAGCAATGTGAAGTCGTCATTCCGCGTCGGGAGCCATTGAATTACGCGATCAGCATATTTGGTGATGCATGATATTTCAGCAGCAAGAACGGAATAAACATACCTGCGAAACTTTGAATGATTTGACATAATCAGATACTTTTTACATCATGGATATCTGGTAAAAATATCCGGTAAAAATAGTTCGCTGTGATTAACGCCATTGGTATTGCCACCGGAATCAAGTTCCTTGTCTCATGGATCATGCTGAAGACAACATTGGTCCCAAGCAGCACAGGAAAAAGGAGAAGTGTTAGTCTCTTTAGCGATTGCGGTGCTGTTTTCCAACCAAGAATGACGAATGGAATAAAGATGCCGACAGTGAAAGCCAATTGCCTGAGCCACAAATTATAATAGGAAAGATTGGCAATAATGAAGTCCAACGACCCGGCCCCACTGATATCGGCATACTTGAAGTCGGGATTTACATATATTCTAACAGCAATGACAGTTCCAAATGCCAGGGCAGTGACTAGGACAGCTCGTTTGGCATAGTTCACGTCCCGCCTTTGGAAGATAAGGTAATAAACAGCCATGACCGCTACGGATTCTTTCGCCAGCACACCGATAACAATAGCAAGGACAAAATAAACGAACATATCGAGTTCAAGGAAGATAAAGGAGAGGACAAAAGAGAGGTGTGAAAGAGGGTCGGTTAATTGTCCTGCGTAATATCGAATGCTGATTTGATAGATGAGACCGTAAAAAAGAATTGCGATCATGGCAACCCAGCGGTTGCACACTACAATACCGTAGTAGTATATGGTGAAAATCAGAACAAACATTGAGGTCCAACGGTAAAGAAACCTGGAGTAGCTGAAATCATCGGTGAAAAACTCAAATAACGAAACGATTGAATCCGGGAGGAACCGGTATGAGTGGGGAAGTACCCCTGGATCCAGATTTAAAATACTTCGGTGTAAGCGGATTTGCCACTCGGGGTTAGAAAAGTTTGGGAAATAATGAGAAGCATATTGATCATAGTTATCAATATAGACAAAGTGAATATCCACTAAAATCGATGCAATAAATGAAATGAGGAGTATTATTGCGATACGATCCCGATTTGAGGAGCAAGGAAGTTTACGATAGCAAAATGTTACTGCAGCAACAGGCACGGCTATAAGCAAGACCTTCCAGATATCGGGGTTTGCCATCCGAGAAATATCGAAAAATTTATTGAATAGTATGGGAGTGACTGCCACAAGAAACAGGCATAGAACCACTCCAATTACCCTCCAGTCCAGATCTCTTTTCCCGCCATATTTAGGTTCAGTGCTCATGGTTACGGCAATCCCTTCACTTGCTTGTTATAATTTTTG
>JBEKJX010000306.1:0-3550 GCA_050011015.1 Smithella sp. | reverse complement strand
GACAGTTTGAAGACCACAGAACTGAGAAAAGAAATTTTCTTTCTATAGATAAGAATATGTTTTTGATTGGTTTTGTCGGGCGGCTAAGCGAAGAGAAAGGGGTTAATTATTTAATTGAAGCTGGTTCAGTGTTGAAGCAATCAGCTGAAACATTCAAAATAGTAATTCTGGGTGATGGTCCAAAAAAAATAGAGTTAAATTATCTAACTAAATCGAAAGGCCTGGATAATGAAGTCATTTTCACTGGATTTCAGGATGACATAGAAAAATGGTTATCTGCTTTTGATGTTTTTGTTTTGCCGTCTTTAACAGAAGGCACTCCCATGGCTCTGCTCGAAGCAATGTCCATGGGGATACCTGTTATAGCTTCTGCTGTAGGGGGTATACCGGATATAGTGAACAATGGAGTTAATGGTTTTCTTGTAGACCCTGGCGATTATAGGGGGTTGTGTGAAAAGATTACATTGTTAAAAAATAACCCTGCTCTTCGCGAAAAGATGGCATCTGAGGTAGTAAAAACGATTAAAGAGAGGTTTGATGTTAATGCATGGTGCAGAAAGATCGAAAGTGAATATGACTCACTCCTGCAAAAGGAGATGTGAGGTATCATTTTATGTGATTGAGTCCTTTTAATATCGTAATTGTTTTGCTTATGGAATACATTGCCGCTGCCACGGGTTAACTCCAGGCATTAGCTTTGGCATATTATATTTTACCTAAACTCAAGAAAATAGATCTGCAAAGATGATTGAATAATCGCTTCTCATTCGAATTGAATTTAGTTGACCTCGTAAAATCAGATAAATTGAGAGGGTAGATAATGTTACGAAAATTGTTTCTAAAAATTAGAAGGAGGGAGACTCCTTTCTACGATAATATTTATCTTCTCGCAAAGAAAATTAGAAGGTTTGAAGTGCCGGCTATAAAGCCAATTTATCTTTTACTAAGTTGGGAGAGAGGGGTACGTATTGCCTTATGGGACAACTTTACGCGTATTTTTTATCATACGCCTATTTTCAAGCTTCGATGCCAGAAAGTTGGCAAGGGGCTAAACCTTATCGGCGGCATCCCGTTGGTTATGGGGCATCTGCGCCTAAATATAGGAGACAATGTGGTTATCCACGGAAAAAGCACTTTTGTTGGGGCCAAGGTATTCGACAACCCTACTCTCAATGTAGGAAACAATAGTTGTCTTGGATATGAATTATTAATCGATGTCGGTTGCGATGTAACAATTGGAGACAATGTTTTGATCGGCGGCAGAGTTACCATGCTGAGCTACGATGCCCATCCGTCCAATCCTGATCAAAGGCATCTGCCTGCTCCAAAGGAAAGCAGTAGACCAATTACTATTGAAGATAATGTGTGGATTGGCGGGAATTCAGTAATTTTGAAGGGAGTGACGATTGGAGAAGGTTCTGTTGTATCGAATGGGAGTGTGGTGACAACAAAAGTCCCCCCTAAAACTATTGCATTTGGCAACCCGGCCCGCTGTTTTCCAATGAGCTTTACAGAGTCAAATAAATAGGATTATATATGTCTTTATCTAGTTTTATCCGACAGTTTACCCATTTAAGTGTCTTGGGCGAGATATTGCCGTCGCTGCATTCAAGCATATGATGCAGATGCTAAAAAAGCAAGGATGAATATAATCGGCTTTAGATCCTGTTGAGTAACATGACATCATGGAAAATATTTTTTGTTATAACACCGTGGACACTCAGCAAATAGCCAATACACTGTGAATAAGTGAGTATTGAATTTATTGTTCTGAGTTAATTTTAGGGGATATATGGCTAAAATAAATATTCTGCATGTTGTTTTAAGTCTAGAAACTGGTGGCTTAGAACGTATTGTAACCGAAATTGTCTCTGGTATCGATAAATCTGTTTTTAATTCCTCGGTTTGTTGTCTAGATCGCCTTGGTGAATTTGCAGATATTGTCAAAAGAAATGGTATTAATGTTTCTTTGTTGAAAAGAAACCAGAAGAGGTATGATTATTTTTTCCCATTTAAGCTGCGAAAAATGTTATTAATGAAAGATATACATATCTTACATTTGCATAGTGGAACTTTTTTTCTTGGAGCACAAGCTGGCATTTTAGCAAGAACACCTATAATGGTTTATACGGACCATGGGAGGCTTTTGGGTGAAACAAAGATTCAATTGATAACTGATAAAATTTCCGGCTTTCTGGTTGACAAAATAGTCGCCGTATCAAAAGAGCTAGGAAAATACTTAAAGAATATTGTAGGGTTGCAAACTCAGAAAATTATAGTTATCGAGAATGGGATCAATACGGGTGTTTTCACGGATCGTGAAAAACCTGAACACCTGATGCGTGAATTTAACATTCCTAACAATTGTAAAGTTATCGGTACAGTAGGGCGATTGGCTGAAGTTAAAGATCAACTCACATTGATTGAGGCTTTTAAGATCGTAAATGATAAAATACCAAATACCATGCTTATTATTGTTGGAGACGGCCCTATGTATAACCAGCTTGATGATGCGGTCAAAAAAACTGGTTTAAGCCATAATGTAAGGTTATTAGGGAATATAAAAGATGTGGACCAGTTGATTAATATTTTTGATGTGTTCTTGTTAACTTCTCTATCAGAAGGGACATCGGTTTCTTTATTAGAAGCGATGTCCGCAGGAATCGCTCCAATTGTTACTGACGTGGGCGGAAATCTATCTATAATAGAGGATCAAACTAATGGCTTATTGGTTAAGCCTAGGCAGCCTAGACAGATAGCAGACAATATATTGAAGTTATTACTCGACGATAATTATCGTTCGGTATTGTCTCATGAAGCACAAAATACAGTAAGAAACAAATATAGCATTCATATGATGAATCGCAAGTATACTGAGCTTTATACAGACCTGATTAAAGAGAAGCGACTTAATTTATTGGATTAGGCACATCTTCACAATTAATAATTAAATTAACTAAAATGCTATGGTAGATTTCTGGTAAATTGCTGCTAAACATGGTCGAAAACATTTGACATTTTATTTCCGATGATATACGGTTTTTTGCAAGGTGAAAACTCGGGAATAAAATGCTGAGTTTGAATTGAATTACTAAGTTTAAACGACAAGTGGTCTACGGCAAGCATAAACGGGCCATGTAAAGTTGCGGTTATGTGATTTGAATCACTTACGTTCCGATCGATTTGGACGATATTGCTAGTAACAGAATAACAAAGGACTAACGGTAAACGATAATACTAAACCATCCGCGAGGATGGGACGGAAAGCCTACAGGGTCTTCATGAGACAGCCGGGTCGCCGAAATGCCATAAAATGGTGTAGGGTGCCCGGCTTTTTTTCGCTAAAAATCTGTCTTTACGCGAATTGTCTAAGTTGGCAGTTGTTCGGGATTCAGAAAGTTTTCCAATGGATAGGAGACATTAAGTATGAAAAAGATTATTCTGATGCTAGTTATTTGTATGTTATCAACAGTTGCTCACGCCACTACTCCGACCATCAGCAATGTCACCGGCACGATTGCGACAGGGCAGACATTGACCATTGCCGGAT
>JBEKJX010000305.1:0-3581 GCA_050011015.1 Smithella sp. | reverse complement strand
TTGGCGCAAGTATCAAGATAAAAGTCAACGGCTTCTTTAAAAGCTTCTTTGACTTTCTTCACAGAATCACCGTGAAAAGTTATGATATGGCGAATCCCGGAAACCCGGCCAATGAGACATTCGTCTTCTTCACTGTATTCAATCTTTGCAGAATAGCCCTTATAGGTCATTGGTTTATTCATGGCTTTACCTCTAATTGTTCAAGAAATTCACGCGCCGCCCTTACTTGGTACGGCTTGGCTTCTTTTCCGGGGTGTGGCCGGTGGAAATCGGCGCGTAAATCGTCTTTTCTAAAACCGACACGCGAACCCCTGCCTTCTATCAATTCGCACCCTAGCGCAATAAACAAGGCTTCGATCTTTCGCCATTCCAAATTCCGGGAGACGGGTTCGGAAAATATCGCGGCCAGTGTCTTGCGTTGAGTGCTGTTCATAGTTGTAATGATACTAAATTATAGTATCACTGTCAATAGTGAGATAAAAAATTAAAGGATAGAATAAAATCCGGGGATAGGCAGGCCCGCCAATAAGCGGAAGAACCCCTTTCCGCTTCCCCGGCTAACCATAGGGGACACTTGTGAGAGGGAAAGTAATGAGAGTTCCGACAAAAGAGGAGGAGCAGGAAAGAATTGAATACGCTGAATACCGAGACCGGGAATGTTTAAAAATCATAAAAAAATATGCTCAAAAAGAGTTGGATGAAATTAATCAACGAAGACTTTTAACCCGGTATAATGAAGGACGTATAAATTTTCTGAAATTCGTCCTAAAATCAAAAAGCTTTGTCGGATTACCTATTGAATCCTTTCAGAAGAATCAATTGAAGAAATCCAAAATTTACCATTTATGAATGACCGCATACCCCGCCCAGTATGGGAAGATCAAGAATGGGCGCGATATCAATATGAAATGATGGTTGCAAATGAAAAGGCTAACCGTAGTCATGGACGGCGTGGAGGGCTAAAAAGTGGTATTCCAAAAATAGAAAGAGGAGCAAAAAATCAAGAAGCGTGGCAACAAAAAGCCGACAAAATATGGGCGAAAAACCCTAACCTATCAAAAAGAAGCGTAGCTAAAAGTGTGTCAAAAAGCCTCGGTGGAAAGCCGGAATATATAAGGCAAATATTAGTTAAACCCGCCTGTGTTAGTTGAAGTTAAACCCCCCTATAACTGCAAAATATTCAATAATATCAATAATATACTTTGACTTTTCAAGAATAATAACTAGAATATAATTACGTCACATAGCTTACGAATATTTTTATTTTCGTAACTAATAATAACTTTTGGAGGGTAAAAAATGGAAGTAAATGAGCTTATGAAAAAACCTTATTTAACCGAAAAAGAAGTTTCCGAAATAACCGGAAGAGCATTAGCGACGCTCAGAAATGACCGCCACTTACAACGTAATTTACCGTACTATAAGGCGGGAACTTCTGGACGTTCTATTAGATACAAAGTTGAAGACGTTATTAAGTGGGTCGAAGGCCGCCGCATTACGTTCGATGAGGCTGTATGATGGAGTTTTAAAACCATGCCAGCATACGAAAAATACATTGATAAACTGAACAGTATGCCAGCGCCGGGAACTGGTTGTCACCCTTCTTTATTAAGCGCTGCAAATCTGGGGGTGTTAGCAAACATACCGCCGGAAGAAATCTTTTCTGAAATTCGTGGTTCTATTCCGGCAGGCAAGCGAAAAGTTTCGGATAAGGAAATCAATGAAACGATTATCCGCGCCGCCAAAGATAACTGTAATATTACTTTACCTAATGGCGAAAGATACAGGCGCTATATTCCGCCAAAATCTAAGCTTATTATCAAAGACAGTAAGGCAACGTTGCAGCGAATACTTGAACAATCCAGTATTTCAGATGAAGTTGATTTATGGGAAAAGTCATCAATTCGGATTGACTGGCCGCCGGAAGATGACACGGCTAATTTTCTTCTGGCCATGTTTGAACCTTCTGATTTGCTCTTTATCGGTGAACGATTAGAGCCCGGAATAATCGGCAAGAATATCCGCACAGCGGCAGCGTGGATTAAGTTTTTTCAATCTGGCGGCAAGACAGCGCCCTTTATTATCATAAATCCATTTACAGGCAAACCAGCGCCGAAAAAAGGCGGGGATGGTGAAACATTCCGGGGGGATGGCAATGTTGTTTCATTCCGATACTGCCTTATTGAATTTGATAATCTGAACCGTGAAGATCAAATCCGATTTTGGACAGCGGCAAAGCTGCCAATTATGGCGCTTGTGGATTCCGGCGGGAAATCAATTCATGCTTGGATTAAATTGAGTAACATTCAGTCAATAAGTGACTGGCAGCGGGAAATAAAACAAAAACTATATGATCAATACTTAATATCTCTGGGTGTTGATCCCGCTTGCTCTAATCCGGCGCGGTTATCAAGGCTACCGGGTCATTTACGCGATACAGGAAAATATCAAAAAATTCTCTGGCTGAACATACCAGAAAAGGAAAAGGATCAATGAGCGGTTTAAGCGAATTTTATCAACAAACAAATGAAAACCCGGCAGAAGTTCTTATCCGTGATTTCTTACAAGCAATACAGGACGGTGATCCGGCAGCAGCGAATATGATTATCTCAAAACTGAGATTGTTTTTGAATGAAAATAAACCGCTGATTTTTCTAAATGCTTCTGAATGGGTGGAAGAAGAAGCCGAGGAACCGGATCAGATTATTGAGAATCTTTTAGATGTTGGCGATAAGCTGGCAATTATCGGCAGCAGCAAAACAAGAAAGTCATTTAGTGCTTTACAATTATGTTTATGTGCCGCTGCCGGGGAAAGTTTTCTAGGACTAAATATCCCTCAAAAACGGAACGTTATTTATATTCAGCTTGAAATCAGGAAAAATCATTGTCACCTAAGATTAAAGAGAATGATCCGTGCTTTAGGAATTAATCCCGCTGATATTAAGGACAGGTTGTATATTCTCAATGGCCGTGGATTAGGACTTGCAGGCGCGGCAGGTGTAGAACGAATAAAAATGGACATTCAAGACTTTCACCCCGAACTTATAGTTTTTGATCCACTTTATAAAATAGCAACAGGCGTTGAGAATGCCGCCGAAGATATGAAAGCTATAATGGCGTGTTTTGATATGCTGGCAGAAGAAACAGGCGCAGCGGTTGCCTACGTTCACCATGATCCTAAAGGTTCACCTGGTGATAGGAATATTCAAGACAGGGGCTCTGGCTCAAATGTTCTAGGCCGGGATTATGACGCTGCTATTGCTATAACGCAACACGCTAGGGAGCAGGAAGCCATTGTCATTGAAATTTTGCAACGTAATTATCCGCCGATTAAACCTTTTTCAGTTGTCTGGACGAATGAGGGGGAAGACTATTGTTTCCGCCGCGCTGATGACATTATGCCGGAAAAGAAAACTTCCAGAACTAAATCAGTGCCGCCATTATCAACATATTATCCGGCTGCCACTGCAATTCTGAAAAATGAAGAAATGGAAATCAAAATGTTTAAAAGTATCTTCAAACAGAAAACAGAGCTTTCCGACAAGCGGATAAGTGACTTCATGTTGTGGGCGCAAAATCCG
>JBEKJX010000304.1:0-3603 GCA_050011015.1 Smithella sp. | reverse complement strand
CATTGGACGGACAGTATGACTTGAATGTCTTTCCTTCTTTACCATTAACCCATTTACCATCTATAAACAGTTTGTAGCTCTCATCCATCGGTTTAGGCATCTTCATTTCCATACACCTCCATAATTTTTTTTGTTACGCATTTAAAATCCCACTCCCCACCACAGCATTGTGGTGGAACCTTATATCTTCTTGACCGGTTATCGCCAAAATCCTTTATCAGCTCCTCAATTTTTCTTTACAACTTCAAGGTTTTCCCGGAAATGCGAGGCTTTCTTTCCTCCATCGTTCGCAGATATGTCCGTCTATTACTGCTCAATCCACACAGAATGCGATGTCAGGCCGAATGTCTTCAGCACATAAATCAGGCCGAGACCGGCGGCGCTTCCCTGCGGTTCCACTTTACCGTCTTCCCAGTAAAGATTTATGCTCAAGTCGCTGCTCACCAACGCGTTATAATATGCCTTGACGTTATAAAGACCGCCTTTATGCTCGATTTTTGAGATGAGTTTTGAAAGCTCATGTTTTACCGACTCTCTGTCGGAATCAGCAACTTGAAGCTTTATGATTTCTATCCATTTCATGTCTTTAACTTCCCATTTTATTTATCATTAGTTAAAGCAGAGATCGTGCCAAAGAATAATCTAATGGAATTTCGGTGAGTTACTAAATATTAACTTTTCAGGTTGCGACCGGCCGCAAAAAATATTGCGACATTTCACAATTTCCGTGTTAAAATGCGAAATAAAACAAAGGGTGAAAAAATGATCGTAAATGAAAATGAATTTTTTCATCAGATGACGCTGCTGATATGCAGCAGTCTTGATATTGAATCCGCTTTACGCCGGTCATTCGATTACTTTGTAAAAGTTTTGCCCATAGACCGAATTTTCCTTCACCTGTACGAACAGAATATCGGTTCGATAAAAACCATCATAGAGGTAACAGCCGCTAAAAGCAGAAGACTGGATAAAATAACGCCCCTGACACAGGAAGGCAGAGCCAGTCTGGAGATGCCGGGTGTGCCGGATGTACGGATTGTCAACCGTCCCGAAGATGATCCCGTCGAAAAAAAAATAGCGGGGTCTTTAAAAATACCCTGCTCATCGGCGCTGCTGATGCGTCTGGTTATTGAGGGCAAGAGATTGGGCACGCTGGCTCTGACAGTCGAAGGAGTCGATCGATATACGGAAGATCATGCCCGGTTGTTGACTCTGTTAAACGAGCCATTTGCGATTGCGCTCTCTAACGCCCTTCGGTATCAGGAGGTTCTGAAGCTTAAAGACATGTTGATGGATGATAACCGGTATCTCCATCAGGAGTTGTCAAGTCTGTCCGGTAATGAAATCATAGGCAGCGATTTCGGTTTGAAGGAAGTCATGAAAATGATACGGAGAGTAGCGCCTCTCCAAAGCCCCGTATTGCTGCTGGGGGAGACCGGTGTTGGCAAAGGCGTCATGGCAAACGCAATTCACCATTTATCCAACCGGAACAAAGGTCCTTTCATTACCGTCAATAGCGGCGCCATTCCCGAAACCCTTATTGACAGCGAACTTTTCGGGCATGAAAAGGGATCCTTTACCGGAGCCACAGATCAAACGCGGGGGCGCTTTGAACGCGCCCATCAGGGAACTATCTTTCTTGATGAAATCGGAGAACTGCCTCCTCAGGTTCAGATCAGAATGTTGCGCGTTCTTGAGGAAAAAGTGATTGAACGTGTGGGAGGTTCAAAATCTATCCCTGTGGACATCAGGATCATTGCCGCTACCCACAGGAATTTAAATGAAATGGTTAAAGCCAACCAGTTCCGGGAAGATCTCTGGTTTCGAATCAATGTCTTTCCAATCAGGATCCCGCCTTTGCGGGAGAGAAAAGAGGATATCTTATCACTGGTGCATTATTTCATTAAAAAGAAGGCAAGGGAATTAAAATTGCCCGTGATTCCGGAACTGGCGCCTGACGCGGCTAACCGTCTTTTGAATTACGGCTGGCCGGGGAATGTCCGGGAATTGGAAAACGTGGTGGAACGGGAAATGATCCTGACAAAAAGCGAACCCCTGATATTCAATACTCTTGCTGATCAAGAAAAGAGTGATGACCGATCAACTGCTCTCGATCCGATAAACGAATCAAACAACATGGATGCAATCACTACCGTTCATATCCAGCATGTTCTTAAAAGGACGAATGGAATCGTGCATGGCCCCGGCGGGGCTGCTGCTTTACTCGGGATAAATCCAAGCACTTTGAGAAGCAGAATGAAAAAACTGGGAATTCCATACGGCAGGCAAAAATAAACGCCGTATTAGCGGATAAAATTTCCTGGGCTTGCTTTCGTAGTTCGGACATTTATGCCCGCAAAAACAAGCGCAGCTAAAGCAACGCACTACATGATTACTTTATCCACCTCCGTCATTTAAATGGTATAATATTTCGGAATCGTTTACTTGACAAACAATGGCTATTACAGAAATTGAAGAGAGTATATATTTCTTTACATTATTTAGAAAATAAATATCATATTTCAAAGAGTATCCTTTAACATCTTCAAATATAATTTAATTGGAGGCATTTATGACCTTGGATGTTGCTTCGAGAAGCCTCAAGAGTCCATGCTGGAAAATATTGTTTATTAGCATTGTCCTTTTCGTGCTGCTTTCCACACAAGCCACAGCCGCGAGCTTTGATTGCAAAAAGGCTTCCACATGGGTGGAGAAAACTGTCTGCTCCAATCCGGAACTCTCCAAATTAGATGAACAGATGGCTAAAGCTTATCATGACGCCCTTATAAGTTTATCTCCTGAAGGGCAGAAGGAAACCAAGCAATATCAGAAGCAATGGCTTAAAAATTTATCCCCATTTTGTAATGCTAGAATTAAGTTTGAATTTGATAGCTCTACGGTTAAATGTTTGAAGGATGATTATGAAGAAAGAATCGCAGCACTTCAACGAAGCTTGATAAAATTTCCTAATCGAAGCTTTAGAAATATTTATGTTGATGCTTCAGAAATAGACAAAACCTGTGAAGATAATGCATACGTAAATATAGGATTCATGTATCCGCAAATTGAAAACCCCCTCGATGAAAATGAGAAATTTTGGAATAAGCTTATTTCTCAAAACGTTAATAATGACATTAAAAATCATAAAAAGGGAGAGGGATATTGTGCAGATATCAGTATCTTTTACAGCGTTGGCTTTAGTAACAGGCACCTGATATCATATCAAAATGATTATTCTCAGTATGATCATGGGGCTTCTCATGAACAATCGATTACACACTTTTTTAATTGGTTATTAGAAGGTAGAAGAGAATTACAAATTTCCGATTTATTTAATAATAATACCAAGTGGCGATACAAACTTGCAGCATTGTTTACTCAGAAAAAGAAAAAGCAGGAAGCTGCGGACGAAAGTAAATACAAAGTACCGGGAGAAGATTTTAAATCTGGGCTTATCGATATTGATAAACTAACTTCTTCAGACAATTGGTGGATGATTTCAAAAGATGGGTTGGTCTTACGGTTAGATGCATGGAATGATAGCCATTCCGTTATATTTACAATTGACTGGAAAACACTCGATCCTTACCTCAGCAAGAATGG
>JBEKJX010000303.1:0-3658 GCA_050011015.1 Smithella sp. | reverse complement strand
TTTTATATGAAGTGAGTATATTTGTTTCCCGATTTGCCGGGAAGAAAAAAGTAGAATCCGAAAATAAAGAATAATGGTTGGTAAAAATTATGCCGTTGCGTCGTAGAAGGTCAAATAGAAAAATTGAAGCAGGTGAGGGAGAAGTTAAAAAACTTTCCTCGCTTTTTACTCTTTTCTTGGGTGTAATCGTTGTTGTTTTACTGGTGACGGTTGGTGGAACAGTTGCCTACTATGCCTTTACGCTGGATTTGCCGGGTATTGACGCGCTTAAAGATTATCGCCCCAGTATTGCTTCCCGCGTTTATGATGATAATAACCAGCTAATCGATGAATTTTTCCTGGAAGACAGGAAACTTGTCAGGATTGCCGAAGTTCCGAAGATCGTGATCTATGCTTTTGTTGCCGCGGAAGATTCTCGTTTTTATGAGCATAAGGGTGTGGATATACTTGGCATTTTCCGAGCAGTATTAAAAAATTTTGAGGCGGGGCATATAATCCAGGGGGCAAGCACGATTACGCAACAAGTTGCCAAGATGATGTATCTTTCGCCTGAAAAAAAATACACTCGTAAGCTCAAGGAAGCAATTCTTGCTTATAAAATTGATAAGTATCTGAATAAAGATGAAATTCTCAATTTATATCTAAACCAGATTTATCTGGGACATGGCACTTACGGAATAGAATCGGCGTCATTAGGTTACTTTGGCAAAAGCGCCAAGGATCTGAAGCTGCAAGAGGCGGCTCTTCTGGCTGCTTTACCTAAAGCTCCCAACAACTATTCCCCGTTTCTTCATTATGAAAAAGCAAAACAAAGACAAATTTACGTTCTTACACGCATGATGGAAGACGGTTACATATCAAAGGAAGAAATGGAAAAAGCGATCGCCGCTCCGCTAAAATTGCGGCCTATCAAACCAAAAGACAAAATTGCCGCTTATTTCGTGGAAAGCGTCCGCCGCTATGTACAGGAAAAATATGGCGCAGACGTTCTATATAAGGAAGGTCTTTCCATTTATACGACTTTGGATTTAAATGCGCAAAAATACGCGAGCGACGCTATGGAAAAAGGTCTGAAAGAGTTGGAAGAAAGGGAGAAATATCAACCCGGTCTTGTTCAGGGCGCGCTTTTGTGCATGGATGTGAAGACGGGCGCTATTCGTGCGATGGTCGGGGGACGTGATTTTAATAAAAGCGAATTCAACCGCGCCACACAATCCCTGAGGCAGCCCGGTTCAGCTTTTAAGCCTATTATCTATACAGCGGCTTTTGATAAGGGCTTGACTCCGGCATCGGTATTTGTTGATTCGCCTATTGCTATGGAAGATCCATCTCAGGAAGGTGGTATCTGGAAACCGAGAAACTTTGATGAAAAATTTATGGGTCCGATTACCATGAGAACAGCGCTTGTTCTATCCCGCAATGTTGTTACCGTTAAAATTTTGCAGGAAATCGGTGTGGATTATGTTGTATCATACGCCGCGAATATGGGAATTACTTCGCCTCTTGTGCGGACATTATCATTGGCTTTAGGCGTATCCGGCGTGACGTTGCAGGAACTTGTCCAATCCTATGGTGTTCTTGCCAATCAGGGCAAGAAGGTAACGCCTTATTTCATTAAAAAAATCGTTGACCGTACCGGTAATGTTTTTGAAGAAACAAAGGTTCAGTCGGAACAGGTTATTGATCCCCGCATCGCTTTTATCACCTCTTATGTCATGCAGGATGTTGTGACAAAGGGCACCGGAACGCTGGTTAGAAGCATAGGAAGACCTGTTGCCGCTAAAACTGGAACAACAAATGATAATCGTGACGCCTGGTTTATCGGTGCGACTCCTTCCCTGATTACCGGAGTATGGGTGGGTTTTGATCACGAAATGACTTTGGGGAAACAGGAAGTAGGTGGAAGAACGGCGGCTCCTATATGGCTTTATTTTATGGAAAAGGCACTGCAAAAAACGCCGGTGGAATCATTTCCAGTGCCGCAAGGCATTGTGTTTGTGAAGGTTAATCCTCAAACAGGAAAACCGTCCGGTGGATCAGGAACCATTTCCGAAGCCTTCCTGGAAGGCGCCGCGCCGAAAGAAAGAGCCGGCGGCATGAATGAAGAAAAAGAAGATATGTTCCGCTAAAATTACCCGTAAGAGATGGCGTAAAGAGGAAATTCAAAACAATGTCAGATCGCAACGCAAGCAGCACTGCTTTAGGAACATTATATATGCGGGCAGTGCATCAATTGCTGGACGCGCAGCCTTTAATCCTTGATGATCCTGCAGCCCTCACGCTACTGGGGGAAGATACAATACGGCAGATTAAGAAAAACCAGAAACACCATCGCACGCTGGAAGCGCGTGCGCTACGTACCCATGTTGTCCTGCGTTCACGTTTCACCGAAGACCGCCTTGCCGAAGCGGTCGATCGAGGAATTATGCAATATGTAATTCTTGGAGCAGGATTCGATACCTTTGCCTTCAGGCAGCCTTTATGGGCCCGGAATTTGAAAATCTTCGAAATAGATCAACCGGCAACACAGGCTCAGAAACGCGCGCGGTTATCTGACACAGGCATGGCCATTCTGCCAAACCTGCATTTCGGCGATATTGATTTTGAACGTGAATCTTTGCGTGACGGGCTTACCAGGCATGGTGTTTCTATGATCGAGCCCACATTCTTTTCCTGGCTTGGTGTTACCATGTATATTCAGGAAGAGGCGATTGACGCTGTTCTCAGGACAGTTGCCGAGTTCCCGACCAAAAGCGAAATCGTATTCACCTTCACCCAACCTCCTGATTTATTCTCAGGGGCGGAAAGCAAGTTTCATTCTTCGCTTTCAAAAATTGTTACTCGTGCCGGAGAGCCTTTTATCAGTTACTTTACACTCGCCGCAATCGAAGGGAAGTTGCGTCACGTTGGATTTAAAAACATAGCATTTCTTTCAAATGAGGAAGCCGAAAAACGGTATTTCCATAAGCGTCCGCCAGATCTCTACATCTCAAAACGCTCCGCCATCGCATCCGCGATGCTTTAATATTGCGGGGAGAAAAGCCATACTTCCGGCAATAAAATAATTTGAGCAGTTCTAATTGAGCATGAGCATTAAATGAAATAAATTAATTGCTGTATTTCCGTAATTACGGAAATCAATATCTCATTGGCACTAATCATTAAAATTTCCTATTGCCGGAGTACCCAAGTAATAGTAAAAACGTGATCTGAAAAATGTGGTTGACAAACTTTTTGTTTTTCGCTATTAATTGCACAAATCAATTCAACGGAATGAAGATTTATGTTTCTTAAAGTTTCAGAAAGCGGCATTATCCGGATACTGAAAAAAGTATTGGTCCTCGTAGTAGTCGTACTTACGGGGTCTGCCGCTCTGTATCTTTAGGAAATAAAAATTAAAGATACAAGCCGCAGGCTCCTGAAGCCCGCGGCTTTGTTGTTTCAGGCAAAAGGCCGCTTTTTCGAAAAGAAACTGGCGGCTTTTTTAGTTTTAATAAATTTGAACTTATAAATTAAATTTTCAGAGGGGGACATTGAATGAAGCTGAAAGGAACACAAATACTGCTGAAGGCACTCGAAGAAGAAAAGGTTGATATCATCTTCGGGTATCCCGGAGGAGCCGTTCTTGATATTTACGATCAGCTTTATAAAAGTAATA
>JBEKJX010000302.1:0-4358 GCA_050011015.1 Smithella sp. | reverse complement strand
TGCGGATGCCAGCCGCTTTTCTCCAGATTGGGAATGTTAAAGCCGGTCTGCGATTTATAGACTTCGATTCGCCTGCCGGTCTTGCCCTTGTAATAAGCGCCGCAAACAAAACCGATCATTAACGTAACAAACGCGATTATAATGAGGTCGGGAAAAGTTATTTTCTTCATGATTCCTCCTTTCATAGATGTCTTAATAAATATCCGGTCAGAATATTAAAGGCGGCAATCAATACAATAATAATTGCTATTTTAACTGCCGCGATAAACTTATTTGATTCCCGTTTGCTCCTGTTCATAATTTCCCTTTCTTTGAAATTGCTTGCGCCGCTTTTTTCCGGGGCTGCCAGCACAGCCCCTTATATATTGAAACAATGGCGTTTCCCCTGATACTGGCAGGGTATCGGACGATTGATCAGGGCGGCGCGGCGATTGGAGAGGGCTTTGTGTTTTGCCGCGCATGATGACGGCCGGCGCCGTGCCAAAAACATGCTGCCGCTTTATTGTTTCCCGGATCGATCCGGTGCAGGAATCCCCGTATCAGGCGGCGCGTGTAGCGCTTCATTTGACTACTATGTGCGTCCGCGTGATCGCAGGTTCGAGCGTGAACGTTTCATTGTTTCGCGGAGATTATTTCATAAATGAAATATAATGTCAAGAGAAAGTTTCATAAATGGAATTAGGGAAAGAAGCAGTCAAGTGGATGGTGGATAGAAAAACAGTTTTAAGTAATTAAGATTTAAGTAATTAAGTAAAGAACGGTGAACAGGAAAAACAGTTTTAAGTTTTAAGTGACGATCTGATTGTTTGGCCGGAAATATTGCCTTCAGGTTCCCATAACTAAATTCGGGTTGAACAAATAGAAGCAAGCATACAGAAACATACTGTTTTGACGCAACCTCTTGTTCAATCGTACTGAATTATTGAGTGAGGAGCACATGAAGAGTATTTTTAAGAAAAAACGTTAAATTAATTTGTCCTGAACTTTCCGCCTGTTTTTAAAACAAAGAGAGGGATTTTTAATTGACAATTTATAACTTGATATTTATAAGTGAACGCCTTAAAAAAATCGTTAAATATTTTTTAAAAATTAACCGTTCTAAACTGTTTTAACCGATATAGATTACAAGAAAGAAGAAAAATGGATTTTATACCTGTTACAGATTGCATTATCATGCCCACGTTTGTCTTCCAGAATGTACCGGATCTCTCGCTTCGTTGGTCTTGCCGTTCAGCCGTGCGTTGCTTTGCCAGAGCAGTTTGGGGGGCAGCGTATCTGTAATGGATATTAAAAACATAAAGACTTCGGAACTTGCTCTGGCCGAACAAAAGTTGAACAAAGAACGTTTACTTGTTGGATCTATAAAAAGTCTTCGGATTCCATTCTGGTTTGATCGTTCCTGCAAGATCACCGAAAAGAAACTCCAAACCAACCTTTTCATTTGCTACCTTAAAATACACAGCCTTGGTCAGAATTCAACAGAGAAAATACTGGATATTTGCTCCCGATTGGACATGCCGGGTTACCTTTTCAATTCTTTCCAAAAAATAATTCCTGCCCTGTCATCTGTTTATTTCGGTTTTGAGGAAGAGGATGGAACCTGTAGTTATGAAGTATATGGTGAATATGCGGTGGATAGAAAGTCCCTGTCCAAGCTTACGGAACAATCCCCGGCCATGTCACCCATGTATCGAGGGATGCAATTCAGGACGAGAAAAAGGGTCTGATTTATTCGGTCAAAGTTGTGCTGGACAAGTCTTCGATTTCGGTAAATGGCCGTGACGTGCCCTTGACTGCCGGTATGTCCGTCAATGTAGAAATTAAGACGGGAACGCGCCGGGCGATTGAGTATGTCTTGAGTCCGCTCTTGCAGCATGGAAGGGAAAGCTTGAATGAAAGGTAAGACAAACCGGTTCGTTCTGGCAAACGTCTATGCGGCGGGACTGTTACTTATAATGCTGGTATGGATAGTGAACGCATGGGCATTCGATCCTTTGTTCACCATGCCCGATGTGATCGAAAAAGTGCAGTCCCTGCCGGGAGATACCGAAGCAGTCAAATGCCCGCCCCGAAAGGATTTTTCTCTGCCGCTGGTTTTGGGTGAAGCCGTGGATTTGGGTCTTTGTAATAATCCTCAAATAAAAGAAGCCTGGGCGAAAATCAAGATTCAGGCAGGAGTCGTTGGTGAAGCCCGTGCTGCTTATTTACCGACCGTGAACGGATCGGTCAGTTATATTAATGATAGAACTGTTTATCCTGGTGAAGATTTTTACAACTCGACGGTAAATAGCTCGACTTTCTACGGGGCGGCAACCTGGAGGATTTTAGATTTTGGCGGGCGTGGCGCTAACCGTAAGATGGCTAACAACCTGTTGACGGCAGCATTGTTAAATCATAACTACATTATTCAAAAAACCCTTTCTGATCTCATCCAGGCATATTTTGATGCCCTGACGGCTAAAGCCGTCTGGAAGGCCAAAACGCGAAGTGAAGCAATTGCTCAAGGCACGCTGGAAGTGGCCAAGCGGCGCGAAGAAAAAGGAACTATCGCCAAAAGTGATACTCTGCAGGCCGCTACGGCTTTGGCCAAAGCTTCTCTGGAAAAAAACCGCGCCATGGGGGCTTACTATAAAGCCGTTTCGGTACTTGTATATTCTTTAGGGGTACCGAGCCAAACGCAAGTATTGCTTCCCGATGATCTTGGCGAGGTGACTGGTCAGGAAGTTACGGATCTGAACACGTTAATGGAGGATGTCAAAAAAAATCATCCTGCCATCCGCGCAAGCAGGGAACAGTTGGAGGCTGCACGGCATCAAGTAAAGATAGCCCAGTCCGACGGGTTACCCAGCCTTGATTTTTCAGCAAACTATTATCAAAATGGACGTCCGGGACAATCCTTGACAATTGATCAAACAAAGGAAACCACTGTAGGGGTGACGCTTAATGTTCCTATCTTCGACGGGTTTTCCAGAACCTATAAGATTCGGGAGGCAAAGGCTCAGGTTGAGCAGAAGGAAGCCGAACTCCATGATGTGGAATATCAGACCCTGATGGATCTGGTTAAGACTCATGCGGACGCAAGCTCTGCCCTGCAAAATCTTCAGGCAGCGGATACGCTGCTCAAAGCCGCAATGGACTCACTGGATGTCGTGCAACGAAAATACGAAAAAGGGGCGGCAGATATTTTAGAAATGCTCAACACGCAATCGGCGCTGGCCGATGCGCAGATGGAATATATTCGATGTCAGGCGGACTGGAACTCGGCACGTTTAAGACTCCTGGCCAGTGCCGGCAAGTTAGACCGGACTGCAGTATCAGGCATAGGTAGAGAGATTTCTGAAAAATTTATTGCTCAAGTTGATTTATCTTCGTTCCTGCAGGGGTCTTTCAGTAAAAGTCCGGACAGTTTGCATCTGGCTTACATAACTAGATCAGACCATAAGTGGTTTGTAGATGTTGATGGGAAAGAGAAAAAACAATACGATGAAATTCACAGTCCTGTTTTCAGTCCGGACGGTAAGCGTTTGGCGTATTCAGCTAGATCAGACTATAAGTGGTTTATAGTTGTTGATGGGAAAGTTAGCGTATTCAGCTAGATCAGACCATAAGTGGTTTGTAGTTGTTGACGGGAAAGAGGAAAAGAAATACGATGAAATTCACAGTCCTATTTTCAATCCGGACAGCAAGCATTTAGCGTATTCAGTGAGATCAGACCATAAATGGTTTGTAGTCGTTGACGGGAAAGAGGGAAAACAATATGATGAAACTGACAGGCTTGTTTTCAGTCCGGACGGTAAGCATCTGGCTTATATGGCGAGATCCGGCAATAAATGGTTTGTAGTCGTTGATGGGAAAGAGAAAGAACAATATGATGAAACTAATAGGCCTGTTTTTAGTCCGGATGGCAATCATGTGGCTTATGCAGCGAGATCAGGAAACAAATGGTTTGTAGTCGTTGATGGGAAAGAGGGAAATCGATACAATTGGGTTAATGAGCTTATTTTCAGTCCAGACGGCAATCATGTTGCGTACGCCGCTATATCAGGCCATAAATGGCTGGTAGTCGTTGACTGCGAAGAGGGAAATCAATATGACTTGGCTAGTGGGCTTGTTTTCAGTTCGGACGGTAAGCATCTGGCTTATATGGCTAAATCAGACAATAAATGGTTTGTCGTCGTTGATAAGCGAGAAAAAAAGCAATTTGATAAAATTGATAGACCTGTTTTTAGTCCGACCATTAATTATGTTTTATATGCTGCCAAGTCGGGCAACAAATGGTTTGTAGTCGTTGATGGGAAAGAAGGAAATCAATACGATGACATTTTAATGACTAGTGGTGGAGGAATGATCGCTTTTGA
>JBEKJX010000301.1:0-3680 GCA_050011015.1 Smithella sp. | reverse complement strand
CCTTTCGGTTTGTGGCTATTTGTCAACGGGCATGAATATTTTCTAAACTATCAGGATTATCCTTACTTTAGGGAGCAGACGATAAAAGCCATTCAAAATGTAAAATTGTTGCACAGTTGTCATCTGTATTGGCCGGATTTAGATGTTGATCTGGAAATAGATAATTTGGAAAACCCTGAAAAATATCCATTAAAATCAAAAGTGATGAAAACCACATCTCCACACAATTCTGTTCGACACGTTGCTGTCGCGTAATAATCGTCCCGATTTTGAACTCTCCCGCTGGTTCAGTCATGCTGACTGAACCAGTTATTTTCTTCGTTACAAATCAAACCACAGGTTCAATTTACAATATCGAATCCGCTTGAATATTTTGTTATAAACTACAAAACGAAAACATTTAGGCAGCAAGCTGCAAGCTTGAACCAGCGACGATTTACCGCGTTTAAACCGACGAGGATAAACTATGCCGTCAGTCCGCATCACCAAAGAACTCAAAGACAAGATTTACTTCGTCACATTTACTGTCCACAATTGGTACTATCTCTTCGACCGCCACCACCGCTTTGAAATACTGGAAGACAGTTTTGTCTTCTGTCAGAAAAACAAGGGATTAAAAATATATGCTTTCGTTTTTATGCTCAATCATCTCCATTTCATCGGCACAGCGCCGGATATGATCGCCGTCATTCGCGACATGAAAACGTATCTGGCCAAAGATCTGAAGAAAAATATTTCCGAGACTGAGCGCAACCTGTTAAAACTTTTTGAAAAAGATGGCGAGTACCATTTCTGGAAAGAAACAAATTTCCCCAAAATTATTGAAAGTGAAGAATTCCTGCATCAGAAAATTGAATATATTGAATCCAACCCGGTACGAAAACAATTGGCGCTGGTCATCGGCAAGTAAGGTGCCTACAAGAATTGCTGTAATGAATGTTGAAGAATAAAAATATCTGGTTCAATCTGCAAGATTGAACCAGCGCAGAATCTCCGTGCCGGTTCAATCATTCTGATTGAACCGTTTATTTGCTCTTAAATTTTCTGATTCAATCTACAAGATTGAACCAGCCTAAACAATAAGATAACAACACACTATTTTTTCTTTTCATATTTTCCACCTGTTACGAGGTTGTTCTTACCCTGTTCTGGCTAAATCCAGTTTCCCCTGCCATTTTCCGATTAAGGTTTCCCGTAAAATGATGTGTTCCGGTTTTTCCAGTAAAGGATCGCGGGCGGCCAGCGCGAAGGCGTCTTCTTTGGCGTCGTTTAAAATGCGGGCGTCACGAATAATGCTGGCAATGCGGAAATCGGGAAGGCCGGATTGTCTTGTTCCCAGAAAATCTCCGGGGCCGCGAATAGCCAGGTCTTCTTCGGCAATGGCAAAACCATCGGTTGTTTTTTCCATCACCTTTAATCTTTTACGCGCGTCCGCCGAGCATTTAAAATCCGTAAGCAGAATACAGCAAGAAGGAATGTCACGGCGCCCCACTCTTCCGCGTAGTTGATGCAACTGCGAAAGGCCGAAGCGCTCGGCGTGTTCGATCACCATTAAGGACGCCCGCGGCACATCGATGCCTACTTCAATGACTGTCGTGGAAACAAGGATTTGTATTTTATTTTCCAGAAATTCCCGCATGACCTCATTTTTTTCTTTTTCTTTCATCTTGCCGTGAATCAATCCTACACGGTAATCGGGAAAGATATCGTTCTGCAAATGTTTGGACATGTTCGTGGCGTCTTTTAAATCGAGCGTTTCCGACTCTTCCACCAGCGGATATACGATAAACGTCTGATGACCTTTCGCCAGTTCAGCGCTGATGGTCTGATAAACCTTGTCTCTTTTACTCTCCGCCATCACTACGGTGCGCACAGGCTTTTTGCCGGGAGGCATTTCATCGATTACGGAAACATCCAGATCGCCGTAAACAGTCATTGCCAGTGTTCGCGGAATGGGGGTTGCCGTCATGACCAGCACATCGGCGTTGATTCCCTTGCCGCGCAAAGTCGCTCTTTGCATAACGCCGAAACGGTGCTGTTCATCAATAACAACCATTCCCAGCTTATGGAAATCAACATCTTCCTGAATCAAAGCGTGTGTGCCGATGATGATATTTGCTTCGCCGTTTTGAATCCGGCCGAGGACTTCGTTTCGCACGGAGTTGGTCATGCTGCCGGTAAGCAAAACCGTATTTAAGCCGATCTGCCCCGCCCAGGAGCTGATGGTTTCAAAATGCTGTTTGGCAAGTATTTCCGTCGGCGCCATTATGGCCGCCTGATAAGAATTCTCGCAGGCTGTAATCATCGCCGCCATCGAAACAATTGTTTTGCCGCTGCCCACATCGCCCTGCAAAAGGCGGTTCATCGCCGTCTCTTTGGACATATCTTCCTGAATCTCGTCAATGACCCGCTTCTGGGCTTCGGTTAACGCGAAAGACAAATTTGAATAAAATTTTTTCAGAAAGTTTCCTTTGGGTTTAAATGAAATTCCCTTGTCCAGCACCCTTCCCGATTTCTTCACAGCCATGCCCAGTTGAAAAAAGAAAAACTCATCGTAAATCAAACGCCTGTGCGCTTCCGACCGGGAAGATAAAAATTCATCCACCGATTCATTATTTCCGGGAAAATGAACAGACAGCAGCGCTTCGTGGATGTTAATTAATTTTCGTTTTTCGCAGATATTATCCGGTATCGGGGATGCCACATAGCGGGAATAATTTTCCAGAGCGAAATTCATTACTTTGCGGAAATATTTTTGATGCAGCCCTTCGGTCTCCGAATAAACGGGCACTATTCTTTTGAAATTCAAAAGATTTTCTTCATCCTTTTCGTCCAGTATTTCATAATCGGGATGAATCATCGCCTTGCCGTTATAATCCGGCCGGACCGCGCCTGTAAAAATCACTTTTGTTCCCTTCTTGAAAATACCCAGCAGGTAAGACATTTGTCCTTTGAACCATTTCGCTGTCAGATTCCCCGTGCCGTCGCTGATGACGGTTTCCAGTATTTTCTTTCTTCCATAGAAACGATATTGTGACGTTGTCACGGTGCCCATGGTGGTTTGAATTTTTTCGAGTTCCAGACGATTTATTTTTTTTGTTTCCCGGCGGTCTTCATAGGTTCGCGGCAGGAAGAAAAGCAAATCCTCCACGGTGGCAATTTTTTTGGCGGCAAAGCGATCGGCCATTTTTGGTCCCACGCCTTTGAGGTATTGTACAGGCAGGTTAAGTTTGGCTCCTGCTTCTTTTAAATCGGATATTCTCTCTATTGTCTTGGGATCGGGAGGATTAACGTGCGCAGACGCGGTCAAAGAATCAATATCCGTTTTTAATTTTCCCAATATAATCTGCGCTTTTTCAATTTTATTTTTCTTTAATTCCAGCTTTTGCCAGTCATAATCGGAAAATATTTCCAGTAATTCGTCTATCAGGGCATTGAAATCAGAAACTGCCGCCGGCAGTGAGGAATCTTTCAACATAGGCAGAAGATTTAAAAGGAATTTCCCTAAATCTTTTATGTTGAACAGATTTTTATAATTATCTTTTGAGGCAAAAGTTAAAGGCCGCTGGATTTTCTGCAGAATATCTTTCGGTGAATCCATTTGGTCTCCGCATTGTAAAAAGTTGGCAAACCTTAATCATTTCTAATAAATCGATTGTTTTTTGTTAACAAATATATTT